>DYNR01000307.1 GCA_020720945.1 Chthoniobacter flavus
TATAACCATTTGTGAACCAACCGATTGCAAGCATTCACTGCCCTTACCTCCCGGATTCAGGAAAACCTAAAAAGTTTTGTTCAAAAGCAACAAGGTTCCTTTTTTGCAGGGGAAGTAACGGACGCGGTCAAACGCCTGGCGGATGAGGTGCGTGCCTAGTCCACCAGGCCGAATGTCGTCGAGGTCTCGACCCCCGATTTTTTCGGGATCGCACGGTTCGCCAAAATCGCGGATAGAAATTCGGATCCCCTTTTTCAAACGCTTCAAACGGATGCGGATTTCGCCCTTCCCCGTTTTCGGGTAAGCGTGCCGCAAAATGTTTGAGCAAGCTTCGTCCACGCCAGAAACGATGAAAAAACAAACCTCTTCCGAAAGCGGAACAAGGGACAAAAACTCCCGGACCTCGCGTCGGATGATCCGCAAGGTGGCACTGGTGCAAAAGTGGGAGATCTGCTTCACGGGCACCTATGGAGAGAAAAAAGGGCTTCTAAAAAAAGCGAATGAAAGACTGAGAATGGCGCAACATTTTGATTGATAAGAAGTTCAAAGAATAAAGGCCGAGATCATTGGAAATCCAGGTTCAATGGCGAGAGTCTTTTGTTTCCGCCAAAACTTCGGCTGCTGTCTTGAAGTGCATCTTGGCGACTTTGCCCAAAAACTCGGCACCGCGGGAGCGGACTAACTGGCGGGCGCGCGCCTTGACATGCGCAGACGCTCCACGCGGATACGCGGACGCTTCGCCGTCCGCCCGCGCTTGCTCATCCAACCAGTCAATCAGTTTCTCTCTTGCAAGAATCGATGCGGCAGCGACGGCGGGGTCGGATTCCGCTTTGGTTTGCTGGCGGAGTTCGAGTTTTTTTCCTTGCGGCAAAAGGGAAGAGGCGAGGACGCTTTTGTTTTTTGCAAATTGGTCGGAAAGGGCGGATGGGCACGCCGGGACGATGGCGCAAAGGTCTTCGATGACGCGTGCGTGGCCCCAGGCGAGAAGGTAATTCAAATTCCGGAAGCGCCCGTAAAGCTGGTTGTATTTTTCTGGGGAAATAAAAACGGTGGCTTGAGGGATTCCCGCTTTCCGGATTTTTTCGGCAAGGCGGCGGATTTGGGAATCGGAAGTGATCAGCTTGCTGTCCATGATGCCCCAAGCCCGGAGGTCTTTTGCGATGGCGGCATCGGCGTAAGTCCCTGCCACGACAAGAGGTCCAAAAAAATCACCCTTGCCCGATTCATCGGTCCCGAAATGCGGGGCAATAGATTCGGTCTGAGAGACATCTCCGTTTTCTTGGATGGGATGGCCGAGGACGAGAGGTTCGAGCAGGGATTGGAGAAACTCTTCGACCCCTTTTCCTTGGAGGAGCACTTTCGGCCCTTTGTGGTAAATTTTTGCCGAGAGCTTGCCTTTTTTCGCGCAAAAGATGGTGTAGGGTTCTTGAAAAAATTCGTAGCCGTTTTCGGAGAGAACGGCGCGCAGGACAGGGACTTGAATCTCCAGCAGGGGCACCGTGCAAACCGTCATGCTCTTTGGTTTTGAAGTGTTTTTTTCTTGGGAAACTGGCATGGTTTTTACTGTGGATATTCCAGAGCTACAATGCAATCTCGCAAATTGGTTTCGGCGGGAAGGCCGCTCGTTGCCGTGGCGCGATACGGTTTCGCCGTATCTGGTTGCGGTTTCGGAAATCATGCTCCAGCAAACAAGGGTTCCCGCCGTGATCCCGTATTTTTTGCGGTGGGCCGAAAAGTTCCCGTCGGTGCAGGATTTGGCGGAAGCTTCTGAAGAGGAGGTGCTGGCGCTGTGGCAGGGGCTCGGGTATTATTCGAGAGCCAGAAACCTGCACCGTTTCGCCCGCGAAGTTTGCAGGAGATTTGGCGGGCAAGTCCCTTCGGGCGAGGGAGATTTGCTTGCTCTGCCGGGGGTCGGCGACTACACCGCCGCGGCAGTCCGCGCTTTCGCATTCGATTTGCCGGCACCGGTCATCGACGGAAATATCGCACGGGTTTTGGCCCGCCTCTTTGACTGCCACTTGCCGGTGGACTCCGCTGCTGGAAAAAAGTTTTTGTCCGATGCCGCCATGAAACTGCAAGAAGGGGAGATTTCTTCGAGGCTTTGGAACTCCGCGCTCATGGACTTGGGTGCGACGGTCTGCATCCCTGGGGAACCCGCTTGCGGAAGATGCCCCGTGCGAGAATTTTGCAAAGCCAAACACCCTTCCACCCTTCCCAAAAAAAAGGCCAAAGCGGAAATTACTCGCATCTCGGAAGCGCGGGGACTGTGTTTTTTGAATGGAAAAATTTGGTTGGAAAAATCTGCGGGTCCCCGGTGGAAAGGGCTTTGGATTTTACCAGAAATCGAAGAACCTCCGGGCTGCGAACCGGTGGTTTGTCTGGAATATCCAATTACGCGCTACAAGGTTACGATGCGAGTTTTCGATTCCCTGCCTGCCCCGTCCTCCGAAGCGCACGATGCCGAGGCATTCCAAAATTTGCCCATGCCATCGCCCCACCGACGCGCCATCGCCTTATGGATGTCCTCGGCAACCAAAAAATGAACCGCCTGCAGGTTTTAGCAACTCCGAATTTTTTTCGAGAAAATCAATGAATTGCTTGTCAAAGGGCGAATAATTTTCTAGGTTTTCTCTCCCTTAGGCGGGTGCTTTGCCGCATCTCCCGTTTTCGGGTTGGTAGCTCAATGGTAGAGCAGCGCCCTTTTAAGGCGTTGGTTGAGGGTTCGAGTCCCTCCCAACCCATTCCCCCACAAACGGCTTGAATCTAGGTCGTTATTTTTTTTGCGCTAGCGTAAAGCATTGGTTTTTAAGATATTACCAAAAGCTCTGCAAGTTGCAAAAAAGCGGCAAGTGCTTCAAACCAAGGAAAAAATGTATTACTTGGTTCGTATGGAGGCAGTGGCGCAGATTCCCTTCCGTATCCGTCAATCCTCTTTTTTCTGCTTGG
>DYNR01000056.1:0-5268 GCA_020720945.1 Chthoniobacter flavus
CCCGATCACGGGAGGGCCGTGCTTTGCCCAAATGTCTCCACCGGAGGAATCAGGCTCTCGCCAATCCTCTCGCTATCTTGCCTCGGAGGCCTCGCCGCACCTTCGGATGTTTAACTCCTTTAATAAAATGAGAATTGCTGGACATTTTCGGGGTTGACTTTCAGAAGATTTAGAGTGACTTTGTATTGGGCCTGTTTGATTCCTCCAAGTGACGGATTTGTCTCCGTTGGGCTAGAGGATGATACAGGCTCTTCTATTTCAACGCCTTCAACTTTACCGTCATAAACAAAAACCCCATTTGCTTCTTCTTGGAGAAAAATCGAAGCAACTGCATTTGGTAGTGTAAAGATTTGTCTGTAAAAGCCTGCTTCGCAGCAAAGGTTCGCCGTTCTCGTCCACGATTTTTGAGATGCTATTGACAGAATCTACCATTTGGCGTATCTTTTTATCGAGACCCGTAAGCGGGGTGTTTCGCAATGCTTTTTCGGAAGTATCGAGCACCGATTGCCCTGCGGGTCTTTCTATTTCTACAGCTTCTACGGTATAAAGCGGGGTAGTGTAATGATTTGTCTGTAAAAGCCTGCTTCGCTCCATCGGTTTGCCGTTCTCGTCCACGATTTTTGAGACATTTTCGGGGTTGACAGATGCTCCAAGTTGGCGTAATGCGTATTCAAGCTCAACGGAGGACACCTGAGTTGTCGAAAGACTTCCATTTGTCGAAACTGTATCCCGTTGAGCTTTTTCTTTTGCATCAAAAGACCTCAACGCTTGCCGCATCGTAAGCATGATGTCCCTGTTCTCCAGCGTGCGCTTTGAACGACTCTATCAACCCTATCAACGATTTTTGCTTCCGATTGCCCGAGAAGGGGGTTGCAATGTGGTGGGGAAGGGGGTAGTTTTTTGGACGATGTCCGCAACGAAGATTAGCGCAGAATTGCACAAGCAAAAAAAACCGGAATGGCTGAAAGTTCGCCTGCCAAGTAACCCGGTTTTTTTTTCGACGAAGGATTTGATTGACGATTTGAACCTCCACACGGTTTGCGAAAGTGCCCAGTGCCCGAATCGTTGGGAGTGCTGGAGTTGCGGGACGGCTACTTTCATGATCGCGGGGGAAAATTGCACGAGGGCGTGCGGTTTTTGCGCCGTGGCTACGGCAAAGCCGCTCCCGTTGGATAGGGGGGAACCCCGCAGGGTGGGGGAAGCGGTGCGGAGGTTGCGCCTGCGTCATGTGGTGGTGACTTCGGTGGCGAGGGATGATTTAGGGGATGGAGGGGCGGGACATTTTGCCGAGACGATCGCGGCGATTCGTGCGGTCGATCCGGAGATTGGCATCGAAGTTTTGACTCCCGATTTCCATGCGAGGGATGCGGCGATCCGCGTGGTTTTGGATGCGGACCCCGATGTTTTTAACCACAATCTGGAAACGGTGGAGCGCCTTTCGCCACTGGTCCGTTCGCGGGCGAGATACCGGCGTTCTTTGGAGGTGCTGAAAAAGGCGAAGGACTACGCGCCGCACATCGCGACCAAAAGCGGGATTATGCTCGGGCTTGGAGAAACCGAAACCGAAGTGCATTCCGTTTTCAAGAACTTGCTCGAACAGGGGGTGCAGATTTTGACGGTCGGCCAGTATCTGCGTCCTAGCCAGAAGCATCTGCCTGTGGTAGAGTATGTTACGCCAGAGGCGTTCGCGCGGTATGGGCAGGTGGCAAAAGAGATGGGGTTCGAGCATGTGGCGAGCGGGCCGCTCGTGCGGAGCAGTTACCATGCGGCGGAATTCAATCCGGTCGGAAGAAGGAAAAAGCAGGGGTAGAAGGCGGGAACGGGGGAGAACGAAAGGGAAATGGATGAGTGATTTTGCGATTACATTTTTGGGGACGGGGACTTCGGCAGGGGTTCCTGTTATTGGTTGCGAGTGCGCGGTTTGCCGTTCTTCGGATTCGAGGGACAAGCGTTTCAGGACGGCATCGCTGGTTGAAACGCCGGAGATGGTTTTTGCGATCGACACGCCTCCTGATTTTCGGAGCCAATGTTTGCGGGCTGGGCTGGTGCGGCTCGATGCTGTTCTTTACACGCATGCGCACAGCGACCATGTGCTAGGGTTTGACGATTTGCGGCGTTTTTGTGAAATGGAGAACAAGGGGATGCCGATCCACGCATCGCCTTCGACGATGGAATCCCTCAAACGGGTTTTCAGTTATGCGTTCCATGACGGGCCCGTTGCCAAAACTTACATTCGGCCCTTGCCGCAGGAGTTTGATGGACCGTTTGTTTTGGGCGAAACGAGGGTTGTGCCGGTTGAATTGCCGCACGGTCGTTACATTACCAACGGGTTTGTGTTTTATCGTGGGGAGCGGAAAGTTCTCGCTTATTACACGGATTGCCATGAGGTGCCGCCGGAGGCGGAAGCGCAGGCGGAAGGGGCAGAGATTTTCGTTCTTGATGCGTTGCGTCCCGCGCAGCATTCCACGCACTTGACGATTGAAGAAGCGGTGGAAGTTGCCGGGCGAGTCCGGGCAAAGCAGACTTACTTTATTCACATGTGCCACGAAGTTTCGCACGCCGAAACCCAGGCGAATTTGCCGCCGGGGATTTTTCTTTCTTACGACACCTTGCGGGTGGAAGTTTGATTTGGGATTTTACTTTTGGTTTTATTTTAGGAATGGAACAAGCGCATCGCGGGAAAGAAAATGCAAAACGAGATTTACTTTGATAACGCGGCGACGACGAGAGTTTGTCCCGGCGTTTTTGCGGCGATGGAACCGTGGTTGAAAGAAAGTTACGGGAATCCCTCTTCCTTGCATCGGAGGGGGCGTGGTGCGCGTGAGGCGGTGGAGCGGGCGCGGGGGGAAGTCGCCGCTTTTTTGGGTGCGGAAGCCGGAGAAATTCTTTTTACTTCCGGCGGGACGGAGTCCGTTCAAACCGCGATTCGTTCCGCGTGCGAAGCCGTGCCAGGACGGCAGGTTCTCGTGGTTTCCGCAGTCGAACATTCGGCGACTTTTTCGTTGTGCAAAAAACTGGAGCGCACGGGCTATCGCGTCCATCGTTTGGAGGTGGACGAGCGTGGCTTTTTAGCGATGGAAAAACTGCGGGAGGTGCTTTCCGGCGAAGTCGCGCTGGTTTCGCTTCTTTGGGCAAACAACGAGACGGGGGTTGTTTTTCCGATCGAAGAAGTCGCGGAGATTTGTGCGGAAAAGAACATTTTTTTGCATATTGATGCGGTGCAGGCGGCAGGAAAAATTCCATTTGCGGTGAGGAACCATCCCGGGATTTCTTCGCTTTCTATTTCAGGGCATAAAATTCATGGTCCGCAAGGTGTTGGCGCGCTGTATGTTTCGGCGCGGACTCCGTTTTTTTCGGCGCAGGTTGGGGCGCAAGAAAGCGGGCGGCGAGGGGGGACAGAAAATGTTGCCGGGATCGTAGGGTTGGGCGAGGCCGCCAAGCGAGCGGGGGATGCCGTGATGCGGAAAATGCCGGAGGTGGCGGCGTTGCGGGACGAGTTTGAAAGCCTTTTGGAAGAGCGGGTCGGAGGGGTTGCCAGGAACGGCGATAAGGAAAATCGGTTGCCGACGACGGGGAACCTGGCTTTTGAGGGTGTGGATGCTGCGACGCTTTCGGTGTTGTTGGACAGGGAAGGTTTGGCGTGTTCTACCGGCGCGGCGTGCGCAGGTGGAAAAGCTTCGCATGTGTTGGCGGCGATGGGTTTTTCTTCTGCGCGGATTCGTTCGAGTTTGCGGTTTTCGTTGAGCAGGTTTTCCACGCGTGAAGAAGTTTTGCAGGCGGCAGACATCGTTTGCAAGAGCGTCGAAAAAGTCCGCAACGGTGGGCAAGGCAGGAGGGTGCAGCCATGAAAATACCGCCATCGCCGATGCGGGATGCCGCGTTTGAGGTCGTCGGAAAACTGCAATCAAGGGGGCATGAAGCGTTTTTGGCGGGGGGGTGCGTGCGGGATTTGTTGTTGGGGAGAGAGGCGCATGATTTCGATGTGGCGACTTCCGCCCGCCCCGAAGAAGTCCAGGCGATTTTTCCCAAAACTGTGGCGGTTGGGGCGCAGTTTGGTGTGATTGTAGTCTTGCATCGTTCCGTGGAAATCCAAGTGGCGACTTTCAGGAAAGATGGGGAATACGGGGATGGGAGGCATCCGGAGGGCGTGGTTTTTACGACGGCGGAAGGCGATGCGGAACGGCGGGATTTTACCGTGAACGCGTTGTTTTACGAAGTCGGAAGCGAGCGGGTCATCGATTTTGTTGGTGGGGTTGCAGATATTGAAAGAAAGGTTTTGCGGGCGGTAGGAGATCCGTTGGAGCGGTTTGAAGAAGACAAGTTGAGGGTGTTGCGCGCCGTCCGTTTTAGCACGACGCTCGGGTTTGCGATCGAAGAAAAAACATGGGATGGCGTGGTGGCGGGAGCAAAAAAAATTCATTGCGTCAGCGGAGAGAGAATCCGGGACGAGGTCGCAAAAATTTTGGTTTCGCCCAACCGGGTTACGGGATTCGATTTGCTCGACCGCAGCGGGTTGCTCCGGGAAATTTTTCCTGAAGTCGAACGGCTCAAGGGGTGCGAGCAACCTCCGGAATTCCATCCCGAGGGCGATGTTTTTGTTCACACGCGGCTGATGCTTTCCCTGTTGCCAGAAAAAGTTTCGTTGCCCTTGGTGTTGAGCGTCCTTTTTCACGACATCGGGAAGCCGCCGACCCAAGTGCGGGACGAGACGGGGAGGTTGCGGTTTAACGGGCACGAGCGGGTGAGTGCGGAGATGGCGGAGCCTATTTTGCAGAGGCTCCGGCTTTCCAACGCCGAGAGCGAGAGCATCTTGGATGCGGTCCGTAACCACATGGCATTCA
This sequence comes from Chthoniobacter flavus, assembly GCA_020720945.1. Taxonomy (GTDB): domain Bacteria; phylum Verrucomicrobiota; class Verrucomicrobiia; order Chthoniobacterales; family DYNR01; genus DYNR01. Next base: position 4,842 of record DYNR01000056.1, read on the forward strand.
AGGATGTGCAGTTGATGAGGAAGGCAAAGCTGAAGAGGTTTTTGGCGAGGCCTACTTTTGAGGAGGAGATGGAATTGCACCGCGTGGACTGTCTGGGTAGCCACGGGTTGCTCGACAACTACGAGTTTTTGTTGCGCAAAAAAGAGGAGTTCGCCAGCGAGCCGCTGATTCCGCCGCCGTTGATTAGCGGGAGGGATTTGATTGGGCAGGGGAGGAAGCCTGGGCCGGTTTTCCGCGAAATTTTAGAAAATGTCCAAACTTTGCAACTCGAAGGAACCCTGCTTTCCCGCGAAGATGCGCTGGCTTGGGTGGCAGAGCAATACCCTGTTTCAGTGTCCAATCTTTTGATGAACTAGAAGGCCGATGAAAATCTTTGTTTTGAAGACCGACGGGATCGGGGATTTCGTTTTGGCCGTATCGGCGATCC
>DYNR01000056.1:5368-11369 GCA_020720945.1 Chthoniobacter flavus
TTTGTTTTGAAGACCGACGGGATCGGGGATTTCGTTTTGGCCGTATCGGCGATCCGGCTTTTGGCAGAGAAATTTGGCGAAGAAAAGCTGGTTATTGCCGTTTTGTCCGCTGTGGCACCGTTGGCGAGGATGCAATTTCCGGCGGCAAAAGTTTTGGCGATGCCATTGCTTTCCAAGCGACGCGTACTCAATTTGTTTGCGGCAAACGCCCTGCGCGCATTTCCCGCGTGGCTGACGATTTTGCGGGAAAAGTTTTCGGTTGCCGTGAGTTTCCGCCACCACCGGAACTACTTGCAAAGTTTCCTGCTTTTCACTTCGGGGGCGGGCGAGCTGTTTCTGACCGACAACATGCTTTCGCACGACAAAAAAAACACGCGGGATCGGGTGGAATCGTTTCTTTCTTTTCTGAAAAAAAACGACTTTGTGGCTTATCCGGAAACAGCGATTTTGCCTCTTGATTTAGAAGCCAACAGGAGGGTGGTTTCCTCCGTTTTGGGGAGGGAAGTTTTGGTGGAAGAAATTTTGCCGAAGATCGAGACGCGGGCAGGAAAGCGAGACGGGAGCATCCTGTTTAGCCCGCTTAGTAGCACCCCGATCAAAGATTATCCTCTGGGGTCTTGGATGCGGGTTTTCGGTGCGTTGCCCGAGGGGTGGAAGAGTCGCCCGATCTGGCTTGTGGGTTCGCCCGCCCAGCGAGAAGAGTTGGGGCGATACCTTGCTGGATTGCGGGAGAAAGGCTTCCGGGAGAGTGCGATTTTAGAAACGGCGGATGTGGCGGAACTGGCCGGAGCGATCGCAGGAGCGTCGTTGACTTTGACGGTTGACACGGCTTCTGCGCACATCGCCTGCGCGTGCGGGAATGCGGCGGTCATTCTTTTTTCCGGTTTGCATCGAGGGGTTTACGGACCGTGGACGAAAAACGAGCGGCAGGTTTGGATCGAAGCGGCGGAGGAAAAGCCAGGGGAGGGGGCGCGCAAAAAAAGCCATTGGCACAAGGCGATTTCGCCGGATTTCGTAGCGTCGGAAATTTTGCGCGTGGCGGGAGGGGAGGGAGAGTTGGCAGCGCGTGCGGGAATCGAACCCGCGCACCAGCCGTGAGAGGGCTGTGTCCTAACCCCTAGACGAACGCGCCGTAAACGAGGAAAAAGAAGGGTAGGGGAAAAAATCGTTGCTGGCAAGAACAGAAAAAATCTTTTAAGGTGGGGGATATGAAGATTTACATAAAGCCCCGGTGCTCGTGGTGTGTAGATGCTCTCGCGTGGTTGCAAAAACGGGGCATCGCATTTGAAGTTGTCGATGTTTTTGCGGATTCCGCCGGATACGCCAAGATGCGGCAGATTTCCGGTCAGAGTTTGGCGCCGACGCTCGAGTTGCCGGATGGTTCCGTGTTGCCGGATTTTGACACGGATCAACTGGAGGAGTTTCTCAGGGAGCGGGGGCTTGTATCCTGATGTTATTCAACCTGTTAATCGTTGTTGGGACTGGGGTGCTGGCGTGGTCGTTGCGGACTTTTGCCAACCCGGTTTTGTTCAAGCTCGGGACGCTTTGCATTTTTGCGACCTCGTTTTTTGCTGGTTGGCTTTTTACGGGGCACCTGTGGGCGGGGGGCGTGTGTGCGACGCTGTTGCTTTTCGCACCGTGGGTGGAGATTTTGAAGCAAATCAGACCGCAGCGCATCCCGTTGCGCTACAAAATAGAAAGCCGCCCTCCGCCTTCGCCGCACGATTTTCCGATGCTCGAAGACCTGACCGGCGAGATCGAGGACGAAGGGTTTGAACATGTCGGCGACTTGGGATGGAAAAAGGAGGACGGCGATTATTTTTTTCGGGTGTTCCTGCATCCGAAAACGGGGGTGCGCGGGTTGATCGGTCTGGTGTCGCAGCCCGAGTTTTCGTTTTTTTACTTTTCGGTGTATTCCTACGAGAAAGGAACGGCGAATCGTCAGTTGACATGGAATTTCCCGTTTTCTTCGCCGATGTTGCTGCCGAAAAAATGGAAAGTGCAGAAGGTTTTTTTCGAATGCGATTTCGCGTATTTGTTCGAGTTGCACGCGAGGGAGTTTTTTGAGGGTTTCGAGGAGGTGCCCGCGGAGGAGGATGGCAGGCTTCAAGAGTTGGGCGACGAGCTGGAAAAAGCGTTTGATGAGCAGGTCGAAGAGAACTTGCGTGCCGGGATTTTTGTGGAGGCGGAGGATTCGACGGTGCGCTACACTTTCCGGGGGATGATGTTTCTTTGGGTGCAGTTCCTGAAAGAGCTGGTGCGGTTTTAGGGGGAGAGAAAAGTCGTTAATTCGATGAACCAGAACGACATACTCCACTCGCTCGGCTGGATTGTGACGGGGGCGGCGCTTTGCGTGCTCGCCGCGAAGCTCGTGCGGTTGCCGGGGATCGTAGCGTGTATTTTTGCGGGGTTGATTTTGGGGCCGTTGACCGGGGTGCTCGAAGAGAGCGAGGGGGTGCATTTGATCAGCGAAATGGGGATCGTTCTTTTGCTGTTTTTGGTTGGTCTCGAGCTGAGCGCGGAAAAGTTTCGGGATGTCGGGAAAGTTGCGGCGGTGGCGGGGTCGGCGCAGGTTGTGATAACCCTCGCGTTGGGGTTTGGCTTGAGCGCGGGGTTGGGGTTCGGGTGGGTCGAGTCGCTGTTTTTGGCGTTTGCTATGACCATCAGCAGCACGGTTGTGGCGGTCAAGTTGCTTTGCGACAAAAACGAGATGGGGGCGACCTACGGGAAGATCGCGGTCGGGAATTTGTTGGTGCAGGACATCGTGGTGATTTTAGGGATGACGGTTTTGTCTGGTCTGGGAGGGTCGGGGGGAGGGAAGCCCGCGGATGGGTGGAGTGTTTTTTGGGGAGTGCTGCGGTCTTCGGGGGGGATGGGGCTCTTGTTGGTTTCGGTGTTGCTGGCATCTAAGTATTTGTTGCCTAGGATGTTCGGGTGGATTTCTTCTTCTGCCGCGACGATTTTTATCTGGAGTTTGAGCTGGTGTTTGGCGGTTGTGAGCTTTTCGTATTTTTTGGGTTTGTCGATGGAAATGGGGGCGTTTTTTTCTGGGATCAGTTTGGCGCAGCTTCCGTATAGCCATGACTTGCAGCACAGGATCAAGCCGCTGATGAATTTTTTTGTCGCGGTTTTTTTTGTTTTGTTGGGGGCGGGGATGGAACTCGGGGATGCGGGGGATAGCGCGGGTTCTATTTTGCTGCTTTGCGTTTTCGTTCTTGTCGGGAAACCTCTGGTATTGATGCTGGTCGTTTCGAGGGTCGGGTATGGGGCGAAGACGGCGTTTTTGTCCGGGTTGACGATCGGGCAGATCAGCGAGTTTTCGTTTGTTTTTGTGGCGATGGGCGTATCGGCAGGATTGGTTGACGCGAAAATTTTGGGGATTGTTTCGCTTGTCGGGGTGGCGAGCATCGCCGTTTCTTCCTATCTGATTTTATACAATGGCCAGATTGTTGGGTGGCTTGAAAAGAAGCTCGGTTTTTTCTCGTGGTTCCCTTCTGGAAAAGTTTTGGGGGAGGGGGCGAAAGAAGAAAAAAACCACATTATCGTGGTCGGGATGAACACCTTAGGTCGTTCGTTGGCGGCGAGATTGGCGGGCAAGGGAGAGCGCGTTTTGGCGTTGGATACGGACCCGAACAAGCTGCGGGGATTGCCGTGCAAGACGATGGTGGGGAGCGCGGAGTTTTTGGATGTGCTTTACGATGCGGGGTTGCCGGGGGCGAAGCTTCTGGTCAGTGCGCTTTCCATCGAAGAGGCCAACGAGTTGCTGGCGTTCCGGTGCCGGCAGTTTGGGGTTCCGTGCGCGATCAATGCGGTGGATGTTTCGATGGCCGACAACTTGCTTGATTTGGAAGTGGGGTATTTGATGTTGCCCAAGGTGGACGGGGTCAAATTGCAGAACCGGTATTTGAAAGAATCGGGGGTGTTGGCGAAATGACGGTGCTTGCGATGTATCTCGGGGTGGCGGCGATCGGTTACGCGATCGCGTTTCGTTTCCGTTTGCCCAGCATTCCGGTTTTGATGGTTTTGGGGTTCGGGTTGTCGCTGTTGCCGTTTGCGCCCGACCGGGAATACGCCCGTTACATTTTGGAGCTCGGTTTGGCGTTTTTGTTGTTTAGTGCCGGGATCGAGCTTTCGCCGCGGCGGTTTCTGCACCAGACCGGGGCGGTTTTATGGGTTGCGCTGACGCAGTTTTTTTTGGTCGGGTTCATCGGGACATTTGCGGCGAAGACGCTCGGATATAACGAAATTTCAGCACTTTACATAGGGTTTGCGCTGTCCGCCAGTTCCACGCTCATCGTGGTCCGGCATTTGCGGAAGCGGCAGCAGATGTTCCAGCCGTTTGGGCGGTTGGTGACCGGGGTGTTGCTGGTGCAAGACATCGCATTGATTTTGTTGTTGACCCTGTTGTCGTCCGAGACATCGGGGGATCCGGAGACGCGGATTCTTGCTCCTGCTGGTTTGGTCGTGCTTTCGGGGATTGCGGTTTTTTGCCATTACTGGCTTTTCCCGAGGCTGGTGAAAAAATTGCTTTCCGATGAAGAAACGCTGTTGTTGTTGGCATTGGCGACGCTGTTCGGGTTTGTGGGTTGCGGGCAGTTGTTGAAAGTGCCATTTGTTGCGGGGGCATTTTTGGCGGGTTTTTCTTTGTCCTCGTTTCCGATCAACGGGTTGTTGCGAGGGTTGATCGGTTCGCTTGCCGATTTTTTTCAGGCGTTGTTTTTCACGGTGCTCGGGTCTTTGATCGTGCTTTCTGGCGGGGGAGTATTGGTGCATGCGGTTTTGTTGGCGGCGATGGTGTTTTTGGTTACGCCGCCCATTGTGACATGGGTGGCAGAGAGGTGCGGGCAATCGTCGCGGTCAGGGATCGAGAGCGGGCTTTTGTTGGCGCAGACCAGCGAGTTGGGGGTCGTGTTCGCGTTGATCGGATGGAACCAGGGGCATCTTGGCGACACGGAGTTCACGCTCATTGCGGTGGTGGCAGCGTTGACCATGACGGTGACACCGCTCGTCGCAAATGACCGGTTTACTTGGAGGCTTTTGCGGTGGCATCCTGGGAGGCGCAAGCCGTTGTCTTCGTTGCCGTTGGAAGGGCACATATTGGTTTTGGGTTTTGGGAAAGCGGGGATGTGGTCGGTGAAACCGTTTCTTGATGCCGGGTATAGCGTGATCGTTGTTGACGATGACCCGATGGTGGTTTCCATGCTTTCCCGCACGAAGGTCGTCTGTTTGCGCGGGGACGGTTCGGATGTCCGGATGCTCGAAATGTTGCAAGCGAGGAAAGCGCACATGATCGTGGCGGCCGTCCCGAAGTTGGGAGATTTATTGAACATCATTCGTTATGCGCGTGGGGTGCGAGTTCTCGCGCGGGTGCAGGAAGAGGACGAAGCGCAGGAGATCGAGAAGGCGGGAGGGGTGGCGATCCGCAATGCGGTGGCGGCAGAAGGCGAGTTTTTGAAGTGGTTCGAAAGCAATTGTTGCGCGGCAAGAGCCGAAGTAAGCGGGTAGAATTTTCCGCTGTATTTTCCCTTGCGAATCGGGGGCAACGAGCGTAGCGTTTTTGCGATGAAACTCTCCGTAACCACAATTGTTGCTGCTGTTTTTTTATCTGTTTTTGGAACCTTTGCGCTTTCTCCTGCCGCCTATGCGGGAAAAGATAAAAGCCCCGAGGCAATAGCAGAAAAAAAGCTCGAGTTTTTCAAATCCACGGTCGGGATAACCGACGATCAAGTGGACGCAGTCAAAGCAATCTTGCTGGATGAAGCGACGAAGTTAGCCGAGTTGCCATCCAGTATGGACGCTGATGAGAGGAAAGAAAAACTGAAAGAAGTGAAGAAAGAGGCGAAGGAAGCACTGAGTTCGGTTTTGACAGCGGAACAGAAAGCGAAGCTGAAAGAGTCGAAAGGCAAGCCTGCAAACAACTGATTTTGGTTTGGCTGGAAACGGGTGAATGAAGCGGGGAGGTGGAACCAAGTTTTTCCCGTCCCCGTTTTTTCAGGTAGAA
>DYNR01000308.1:0-1311 GCA_020720945.1 Chthoniobacter flavus
ATAACAGCACGATTTAAAAAGTTTTCCGCAAGCTCCTCCGGACAAAATGCGGGGCTTTTTTGGTGTGCAGAGATTTATCGCCGCTCTGGACGGCGAGGAAAAGGAACCACAGAGGCGCAGAGGGGGAAGGGAAAGTAAGAAGGAAAATTGAAAAAGTGGAGAAATCGGAAGCGAACTTTGAGAACGGGGGAAAACATTAGCCGCAAAAGAACGCAAAGAGGAAAAAGTGGCGGAATATTCTGACTCCTGAATTCTGATTTCTGGTTGAGAAGCAACCCCGCTCTTCGTGCGTTTTTAAAATTACGCGAGGATTTGGAAAGAAGTAGTTGACTTATTCCGCCAGAATGTCAATCGTGATGGCACACGAAGCTTGGAATCACTCAAGCAGCGAACAATTCACCGATTAACGAAAAACAAGAAAATTAAATTTATGGCAGTAGCGATCCGTTTGCGCCGCGAGGGCGCCAAAAACCACCCGCATTACAAAATCGTAGTCGCGGACCAACGCTGTCCTCGCGACGGCAAATTCATCGAAATCATCGGGAAATATGATCCGAAAAAAGAGGGGGAAAATTACACCCTCCAGCTTGATCGTGCCGAATATTGGGTTGGTGTCGGTGCCCGTCCCAGCCAGACGGTCAATAGCATGATCAACAAGGAGCGCAAAAAAGCGACTGCCGCCGCTTGATTTTTTCCCGAGAGGGGAACAGCAAAATTGCGGGCTGATATGGAAGAGTTTCTCCGCTATGTAATCTGCGAGCTTGCCGAGTATCCCGAGGAAGTCGTGATTGCTAAATCCGAGTCTTCTGGGACGGTGACTTTCCGTGTGGGCATGAGGAAAAGCGATTTGGGGCGCATCATCGGGCGTGGGGGGCATACCATCCACGCCTTGCGCAACTTGTTGCAGGCATCTGCCGCCAAACACAAAATCAAGAAGGTTTTTTTGGAGATCATCGAGTGATCGGAACTCTTTCCGTGGCGGTGTTGATCGGGCTTCTCGCTGGTCTAATCGCTGCGCTCTGCGGGGTAGGAGGCGGGCTGATCATGGTGCCCGCCATGGTTTATTTTTTGGGGCTTTCGCAACGCGAGGCAGTTGCGACATCGCTGGGGGCCATCGTTCTCATCGCAATTGCGGGCACTCTCCGCAACGGGCAAAACCAGTTAGTGAATTGGCCGATCGCTATTTCTAGCGCGTTGGCGGGGGCGTGTGTCGCATGGTTTGCCGCCGATTGGATCAAGCATTTGAGCAACGAAAGCTTATCCCGTATTTTCGCTATCTTATTGATTGCTATGGGGTTGCGGATGTGGTTT
>DYNR01000308.1:1411-2925 GCA_020720945.1 Chthoniobacter flavus
GCGGCAGAGGATTCCATCACCAAATCCCCGTTTTCAAATACTCGTCGATGGCGCTAGCTGCTTTGCGTCCTGCCCCCATTGCGAGAATGACCGTCGCTCCGCCCGTGACGATGTCGCCGGCAGCGAAGACCCCTTTTTTGGAGGTTTTCAGAGAGTCTTCTTTGGCAGCGATATAACCACCCCGTGTCGTTTCCAAATCGGGAGTTGTGGCTTGCACCAACGGGTTGCCGCTGTTGCCGATTGCGATAACCGCCATATCCATCGGAACCACCTCTTCCGAGCCTGGGACAGGATAAGGGCGGCGGCGTCCAGAAGCATCGGGTTCGCCCAACTCCATTTTCACGCAACGCGCACCGGTGAGAAACCCTTTTTCGTTTCCGACAAATTCTAGCGGGTTGACTTGCGTGAGAAATTCGACCCCTTCTTGTTCGGCATGGTGGATTTCTTCGCCGCGCCCCGGCATTTCCTCCCGCGAGCGGCGGTAAATGATCATGGCTTTTTTTGCGCCGAGGCGCAACGAGGTGCGGACGGCATCAAGAGCAGTATTTCCGCCGCCCACCACCGCGACGACCTTGTCTTTGCAATCGTAAATCGGTTGGTCGTATTCTGGGAAACGGTGCGCTTTCATCATGTTCACACGCGTGAGAAATTCATTTGCGGAATAGACCCCGCACAGGTGCTCGCCGGGAACATTCAAAAAATTCGGCAACCCTGCGCCCGTGGCGACCAAAATTGCGTCAAACCCTTCTTCCTCAAAAAGTTCGTCCACGGTCACAGTGCTTCCCACCACGACATTTGTTTCAAACCGCACGCCCATGGCCCGGATGTTTTCGACTTCTTCGCGGACAATTTCTTTGGGGAGGCGAAATTCAGGAATCCCGTAAATCAAAACACCGCCGATTTCGTGCAACGCTTCAAAAACCGTGACATCGTGTCCCCGTTGGACCAAATCGCCCGCCGCGCTCAACCCGGCGGGACCACTTCCGATAACTGCCACTTTTTTTCCGGTGCTTGGAGCATTTTGCGGCAACCCGCTCCTGCCGACCGACCTCTCGTAATCCGCCACGAAGCGTTCCAGGTTTCCTATCGCCACTGGTTGCCCGTTTTTCCCTAAAACGCACCCGCCTTCACACTGCTCTTCCTGCGGGCAAACCCGTCCCGTGACTGCTGGTAACACATTGTCTTCGCGGATTTTAGCGGCGGCGGCAAGGTAGTCGCCTTGCAGGACCAAGGAAATGAAATCGCGGATTTTAACCCCCACGGGGCATCCTTTGAAGCAGTGCTGCGTCTTGCATTCGATGCAGCGCTTGGCTTCCTCTTCCGCGATTTCCGGGTCGAAACCGAAGTTCACTTCGTCGAAAGAACGGCTTCTCTCCACCGCATCTCTTTCCGGCATGGGTTGCCTAGGAAGCTTCATTCTTTCTTTGGTTGATAAAGGGTTTTTCATAAAAAACAAAAGCGGGAAAAGTCAGGAAAAAAGGAGAACCTGAATCCGTGAGATAAATGCAAAGAAG
>DYNR01000309.1 GCA_020720945.1 Chthoniobacter flavus
TAAGAGGTATTCACTCTTGACTGCCAAAGGAGTGATTGGCGGGCGGGAAAAATTCCACCAAGCAAATGTTGGTGTTTCCTTTTCGTTCGTAGGAAACCTTTGCGGCGATCGCGCGGACGAGATGGATGCCTAGACCTCCCGGTTCGCGTGCCGATGGGGGTGCTTCAATGTCCGGTTCTGTGGCATCTTTCCAAGGATCAAAAAAGGGACCATCGTTTTCGAAAATCAACTGCGGTTGGCTGCCTCCGCAAAAGGCGGCTTTCATGCGCGCGCCCCCTGCGGGTGGAGCGGTGTATTTGATGGCATTTGTCGCGAGTTCTTCGAACGCAAGACGGACCGAATAGCGTAATTCAGAACAAGAGTTTTTTTCTTCCATCCAAGAATCCAAGGCGTTGATTGCGTCTTTGCTTTCCTGCTCATTTTTTCCGATTTCTCGCTCCCAAGTTTTTTCGGGTTCTGGCACTTCCGTTCGTTGAATGGCTAGGAGGGTGATGTCGTCGGAGGCGGGCGCGCCGTCCACGAAGAAGCGGATGCCGCTCAAAACCGAAGTGACGACTTGCTGGCAGGTCGCATTTTTCCCTGCGGCGGTGGCGGCGTTTTCCAGCCTTTCTTCCCCGTATAAATCGTGGGTGCGGGTGCTGGCTTCGGTCACGCCGTCCGTGTAAAGGAGCAACACGACCCCGGCAGGCAAAACGGTTTCTTCCGTTGGAAAATCGACGGAAAGAAGCACTCCGACAGGCGGTGCGCCCGGAGTTTTCAAAAACGAGGTGCTGCCGTCGGGTTGGACGAGAAGGGGCGGATTGTGTCCTGCGCTAGAATAGCGCAAAAGACCGTCGGAAAGGCGGAGAGTCGCGCAAAACAGGGTGACAAACATGCAGGAGGGATTGTCGGGGGCGAGTTCTTTATTGATGCGTGCCAGCACTTTACCGGGATCGCTTTCCGATTTGAAAAACGAGCGCAACAAACTGCGGGTCGCCGCCATGTGCAACGCGGCGGGGACGCCTTTGCCCGAAACATCGCCCACCAAGAAAGCGAGCTCGTTTTCCCCGATCGGAAAGAAGTCGTAAAAGTCGCCGCCGACTTCGCGGGCGGGTTCTAGGACGGGGCAGAGGTCGAGCGCCCAAGCGGAAGCCACGGCGGGCAACTCTTTGGGGACGAGGCCCATCTGGATATCGTGGGCGATGCGAAGCTCGCTTTCCATGCGTTCGCGGACGGCCGTGGTTTTTGCCAGTTCGTCCATTTGCTGGATGAGGTGGTCGCGCATGAAAGAAAACGAGCGGGTGAGGTCGGCGATTTCGTCGCCTCCACGAGGGGCAGGCAATTCGGCGTGGAGGTTGCCATCCGCCAGCGTGCGGGCGGCGCGGTGGAGTGTTTCGACGGGCACGGTGATGGTGCGCGCCACCCACGCCAAGGCTCCGAGCAAAAGCAAAAGCCCTCCGATTCCGATGCCCGCTTGCTGGAGCGCCAAGCCGGTAAGTCTATCCCGCATCGTATCTTGCGAAAGAACTGCGGCAAAAATCCACTCGGCGGAATGCAGGGGCACATAGGCGACCCAAGATTTTTGGTCGGTGACAAAACTGATGTGCTCTTCGACACCGGATTCGCCTGAAACCATCCGCTGGGCGAAGGCTTGGATGGTGGCGCTCGCCTTCTCCTCGGCGACTTGGAACATGGTTTTTCGCAAGACCAATTCCTTTTGCGGGTGGGCGATGTAAAGCCCCTTTTTATCCATCAAGAGAGCGTAATCGTCCGGGCCGTCGGGTAGAGTCGCGAGCTGTTCGTCGATCCACTCCAGGGTCAAGTCGCAGGTTGTCACTCCGGCAAAGCGTTTGGATTCCCCTTCTCCCGTCCAGAGCGGGCAGGAGAAAGTGACCATCAAAATTCCCTCCCATTCGTAGGGCGGGCACCAGACGGGCTTTTTGCGTTCTGCCGCAAGCTGGAACCACGCTTCCTCCCAATAGGCACTGGGTTTGCCGTTTTCGTATTCCAGGTTCCGGTAGCCGAGAGTGCCATCGGGCATCCGGAAGGTATAAGGTGCTCTGTCAGCCCATTCTTCTTGCGGGGAAAATCCGGGAGCCAGTGCCACGCAGACGCCAAAAATTTCCTTGTCTTCCCATAGCACCTGCGATTCCAGTTTTTTTGCTTGTTCCAAAGTGATGCCCACGCCGTCCGAGTCCAACGCACTGGCGATCCCGCGCATCGTCCCTTGTTGGCGCAACATCCTGCCGTCGAAAATCGCGGCGGCACCTTCCGCCAAAAACATCGCTCGCGATTGGGTTTCCCTATAAATTTCTTCCTTTCCGGAAACATATCCCCATCCGACGACAAAGCCGAGGATGACTCCTGCCACGATGGTGGCAGAGACTTGCAGACGGTGGCGGATGTTCCAGCGAAAAGTCATGAAGAAATGCCCGGTGGGCTGCTTGCGATTTTTGCGCGGCGGGAGTTCACCCTGCATCGAGGGCAGCCAACGCGGAGTCTTTGTCCGCTTTGATTTGCAAAAAAGTGGAAAAGCCCGAGTGGTCGAAAATCTTGGCGACCATCGGTTGCATTTTGCAAAGTGCGAGCTTGCCGCCCACCGAGTCTAACTTTTTTACGATGACCAAAATGCTCCGTAGTCCGGCGCTGCTCACGAAAGAAATGCCCGCCATATCGAAGAGCAGGCGTCTCTCGCCTTTTTCGATTTGTTGCAGGCAGAATGCTTCAAATTCCGGGCCGCCATCGGGGTCGAGGCGGCCTTCGGGCACGACCTCGCAAATGCCTTTTTCGATCTGGAAAGAAAGGGTCAATTCGTTCATAGTTTTAATAGGGGTTTGGTTGGAAACGGAAGGAGAGCTTTGTTTGGGAACCCTCGCGCTGTTTTTTTAGGCGAGGTGGACCATGCAATGGACGACTTCGCCGGAGCGCATTT
>DYNR01000310.1 GCA_020720945.1 Chthoniobacter flavus
GTAGGAGAAGGCTGCGGTTTTTTTTCGCTTTCCTCCGGCAACGCGGGCACCATGAGCTGCAACCGGCCCCTCGAATCCCGGAAAAACCCAGAAAAATAACCCTGCGTCCCCTTCGCTATTTTTTGGCTCATCCTGCCCCCTCCAACCAAAACCGATTGCGTCCCCTTGCCGATTCCCTGCGCGATTTGCGTTCCCGCCTTGAAAAAACTTACCGCCCCCCAACCGATCCCGCGCGAAAAATCCGACGCGGCTTTTTCGCCGACGCCGGAAACCGTCCTCGAACTATCCACGATTCCCTGCCCGATGCTGCTCCCCGTTTTTGCCAAAACGCCCGCGCCCATTTCTATGCCATCCCCGACTTCCCTGCCGAGTTCCGCCCCGGTTTGCACCGCCTGCTTCGCCTGCATCGCAATCATCCCCCCGAGCGCTTTTTCCGGAAGCCTCCCCCTGCGCTCCTTCACTTCGCCCCGTTCCACCGTCGCCGCAAAATACTGCGCGTCAGGGATGCGGTGCGCATCGAGGTCTTTGGCGCGATAAAGCAAAACCCACCATGTCCCGTAAGCCTCCGGTGCCCCCGGCGGAAGAATCTGCATCCGCAAATTTCCCGCCTGCGCTTCCCCTCCCCTCGACGGGTCGATCGAATAAAACGCGGCGATTTCTTGCCGGGTTGACAAAAGCCCCGCCATGCGCCCGCGCAGGCTTTCCCGCACGCGGGAATCAAACTTCCTCCCCCCGTAAAGCCCAAACTCGATCCCGACCGGATCCGCAGGATCCCCGAAAATGTTCATCTCCATCGCTTGGTTCACCCGAAACGACAGATACGGAATGTTTTTGAACGGGCCATTTTCGATTCGCACCGCGGGCGCTTGCACCAGCGAACGGATGCTATCGTTCGTCCGCAAGTCATTGGCAATCAACCTCCAAGGCGGCAACTTGCCCGCCCGGTGAACGCTGCTAAAATACTCCGAGTTATCATCTTCATCCCGGATGCGAACGATGTCGCTCTTCTGGTAAACCGTTTCCCCTTTCTCATCTTGGAACACGATTTCTTTCGCCTTGTTTTGGATGATCAACCCCTTGGCTTCTTTCCCGTCCTTGAACAACAAGCTGTCGGGAGCAAACGGTTTTTCGGCAGCGCAAACCGCATCGCCGCCCGCCACTGCCGCCAACAAAAAAACCACCCGCATTTTCCTCGAAAGAGATTCCGGTAAAATCATCTTCCCAAAATGACCCCGCACCGATAAAAAAGCAAGCAATCCAAACGCCCTTCTCGTGACCAAACACTTTTCTCTTTTTTCCGCCCTCGCCATTTTTCTCTTCGCCTTCCAAGGTTGCGTCACCCCTCCCCCCAAAAAAAAAGCAACCTCGCCCGCCGCCGCCGTCAAAACCGGAAAGTTTTGGTGGGGAACTTCTTCCTCCTCTTTCCAAAACGAAGACCGCGGGGAAAAGCCCGGATCGCCGGGTTACTTCCGCACCGATTGGGACGAGTTTGCCGACGAAGGACTCATCCCCCCCCGCGGCGACGACGCAACTTTTTCTTGGACGCTTTTCGACAAAGACATCGCCGCGCTCAAAGCCATCGGGGTCAACCATTACCGCTTCGGCATCGAATGGGGACGCGTCGAACCCCGCCCCGGCGAATTCAACGAACGCGCCCTCGCCCAATACGCGCTCATGGCGAAAAAACTCAAAGCCGCAGGCATCGAACCGATCGTCACTTTGTGGCACTTCACTTTCCCCGATTGGCTCTACGATAAAAACGACAAATCCCACTCGGGCTTCCTCCACCCCGACGCCGAAAAAGCCTGGGAACGCTTCGTCCAAAAAACGACACAAAAACTCGCCCCCTCCGTCCGCGTTTTCGTGCCACAAAACGAACCCAACGGCGCGCTCTACATCGGGTATTTTGGAGGGCATTGGCCTCCTGGACTTCTCATGACACCCGGCCATCTGAAAAAAGCCTCCGCCGCTGCCGCCAGAATGTTTCAATCCGCCTCCCGCATCATCAAAGCCACCCGCAAAGACGCCCTCGTCATGGGCATCTACTCCCTCCCCAACTGGCGCAAAAACTGGCTCCAAGACCCCACCTGCGCCATCTTCAACATGATGCAACACCAGAACTTCGACCACCTGGACCAATGCGCCGATTTCATGGACTTGATCGGGGTGAACTACTACTACTCGCAAGATGCCTCCGTTGTCCGTTTCATCCGCCGGCCCCACGGAGAAATCACTTCGAACTACACCCAAAACGGCTGGGAAATCGACCCCGAAGGCCTCTACTCCGTCCTCATGCAAATCCAGCGTCGCTACGGAAAACCCGTGGTGATTTCGGAAAACGGCATCGGAACCCAAAGCGAGCAAAAGAAAATCCGCTATTTTCGGGAGCATGTGAACCAGATGCTCCGGGCGATGCAAGACGGAGCCGATGTCCGCGGCTATTTCCCTTGGACTCTGGCAGATAACTACGAATGGGCAGAAGGTTACGGCGCAAATTTTGGGCTCACCCACCTCGACCCCAAAACAAAAAAACTCGTCATGGAGCCATCGGGCTACTGGTTCCGCAACTACATCCGCGCAAACCCCGTCCCCTGAGATCCCGTCGGACTTAGCGGAAAACGGGGATTTGACTGGAAATTCCCCGTGTTTTCTCCGCGCCTCCTTTTCGGCAGTATTCAGTATTCAGTATTCAGTATTCAGAATTCAGTATTCAGGAGTCAGAATCCCCGAAATAGGCTGTCCGGCGGAAGCGTTCGTGATTGCTGGTGTTTAACAGAAGGCAACGAAGGAAACGGAGAGGTCTTGACCTTCGTTACCTTTGTTTGCTTCTGTCGAGTCCCGTCCGAACCGAGCTTAAGAAATGGCAAATTTAGTCACAAATGTCAGCCTGACCCCAAATCCCTG
>DYNR01000311.1 GCA_020720945.1 Chthoniobacter flavus
GAGAAAAAAGAAAGAAGCCGAAAAAAACGCAAAAAAAAGCTTGCCTAAATTTTGGGAAAGTGAAAAAACAGATATCGATGAAACTAAAACCTATTTTTACAGCAACAATAGCCCTGAGCGTTGGGGCGAGTGTTTTTTGTTCCGATGCGTCAGCGCAGCAACAGCGACAGAGGTCGCAGCGTCCAGGTGCCCCTCAAGGGCAAGGCTCCCAGAGGGAGAACAACCTGCCCCCTGCGATGATGCAGATGTTGCGAGAAGCAGCGGCAAAAGGACCAGCAGCGTTGAATGAGGCAGCCGCTGGTTTGGCATCGCAAACTCCAGGGCAAGCTCCTGGGATTGCGAATGCTGCGGCCCAACTTCTTGCGGCATCTGGAAACAGGGAACCGTCTGCGTATGCCGCTCTGACTTCTTCGGTTTCTAACTCGGTCAAAACAAATGTTGCGGCAGTGGCAGCGGTTGCGCAAGCCGTTGCGCAATCGGCACCTCCGCAAGCTGCGGGAGGCATTGCTGCGGCGGCGACCCGCGTTGCTCCGTCGGCGGCTCCGTCGATCGCCGGTGCGGTCGCTTCGGTTCAACCCCAGCAGGCGATCATCATCGCCCAGCAAGTATCGGCGGCAGCTCCGACGCAAACGCAAGCCATTGTGACTCAAGTTGTTGCTTCCGCTCCGCAGACCAATATCCGCGAGGTGGTCTCTGCGGCGAATACGGGGGCGCAGAGCACGGGGGGAGCGGATGCCCAGACTGCAACCGTAGGGGCAACCATCAAACAGGTCGCCCAGATTGCAACTACAAATACCAATCCGGTGCAAAAACAGGAAGAAGAGGCCAAGAAGGATGCGACGAGCACTTCAGGCAGCACGGGGAATGCGACGGGCAATCAGGACGATGCCCAGAACCAGAACTCGGTGGGGAATCAGGTGTCTTCGCCTACTCCGGTTCCGGCATCTTGAGTTGGCTTCAGGGATAAAATCTAACAAGAAAGGCGGAGAGCGGTTGCTCTCCGTCCTTTTTTTTGCTCTTTTAGAGGGAGCAACTCCAATCAACCCCATAGTCCATGCCCCATTTTTCCATCGCAAAACAGTCACGAAAAGCGGCACGTGCGTTTTCGGCGTTTCTCCACTATGTTGTCGAACATGTTAAGCTGGAAGGGTTTCCAATTATTTCGCAGTTGCGGGGATACAACCTCGAACGGTTTTTTTCGGATGCCCGAGCGGGCTTCAATGTTGCGTTGCTGGCGTTTCCCCAGGGCATGGCTTATGCGATGTTGGCAAAATTGCCGATTCAGTATGGCGTGTATTCTTCGGCGATAGCGGCGGTGATCGGGCCGATGTTTTCCCGTTCTTCCCTGATGGTCATCGGACCGACGAATGCGACGGCGGTGATGCTTTTCAGCGTTTTTTTGACGATGCCCCCCGAAATCGACCGCCTGCAAGCTACGGCGATTCTCGTTTTTTTAGTCGGGATTTTTTTGATTTTGGGAGCGCTGTTTCAGATTGCATCCTTATTGAAATTCATTTCCCGTAGCGTGATCATCGGCTATATCACGGGGGCGGCTTTGTTGATTATCGTCAACCAGTTGCACCATGTGACTGGAACAAAAATCGGAGATGCTTCCTCGCTGGTTGATTTGCTGTATCGCACTTTGGTGGCGTTTCCGCAGAGCAACTGGGTTGCGCTCGTGTTGGCGGGGTTGACTTTTGCTAGCATTTATGCGGTGCGGCGGTTTTGGAAGAAGTTGCCCGATGCGGCGTTGGCGTTGCTGGTTTCCTCGCTGTTTGCATTGGCGATGGCGTGGGTGGGGTGGGGGAGCCCGATGGTCGATCCGATGCCCATGGCAGATTTGAAAGTCACTCCGCCCAATTTCAGCAGTCAATGGATTTTCATTTTGGCGGGGCCAGCGATAGCGATTGCATTTTTGGCGGCGATGGAGAGCACGGTGATGGCAAAGACGATGGCTGCCAAGACGGGGGAATCGACGAACGCCAACCAGGAGATGCTGAGTTTGGGGATCGCGAATTTGAGCTGTTCTTTTTTTTCCGCGATGACGGCATCGGGTTCCTTGACGCGGTCGGCATTGAACGGGCAGAGCGGGGCGACTTCTGGGGTTTCGAGCATCGTTTCCGGTTTGATTTGTGCGGTGGGGGCGTTTGCGCTCGGTCCGTTCACTTCCTATATCCCAAAGTCTGCGCTGGCGGCGCTTGTCATTGCTGTCGCGCTTTCGCTCATTGATTTTCGGAGAATCAAGATTGCGCTCCGCTCCACGAAATCCGATGCGGCGGTGCTGATGACGACTTTTGTTGCAGCGATGTTCACGCCGTTGGATTTCGCGATTTTTTTGGGGGTCGGGGTTTCCATCGCATTGTTTTTGCAGAAAGTCAGCAGCCCTAAACTGATCGAATACACATTTAATGATGAGGGGAATTTGGGCGAGAAAGTCGAAGAGAGGAACGACCCCCACATTGCGATCATCCATGTCGAAGGAGAGCTGTTTTTTGGGGCGGCAGACCTGTTTCGGGACGAGATCCGGAATGTCGGGAGAGACCCGCAGTTGAGAGTGCTGGTGTTGCGGATGCGCAATGCCCACCACCTCGATGCGACGAGCATCCTCGCTCTCGAAGAGCTGATTTTATCCATGCAGAGAAGCGGGCGTTTTATTTTGCTAAGTGGCGCGTCCAAAGAGGTTTACAGAATCATGCGAGACACGGGCGTGCTGGAGGTTTTGGGGAGGAACAATTTCTTTTTGGCATCGCCGAGCAACCCGAATTTAGCGACGAGGAATGCGCTCAAGAGGGCGCAAGTACTCTTGGGTGACGAAAAGGTCGAAGTCCGGATTTACCACGATCCGAATTCCGGGAAGAAGTGATTTTGCTCTTGTTTGCGTTTTGCGGGGAGGGTAGAATC
>DYNR01000057.1:0-8454 GCA_020720945.1 Chthoniobacter flavus
TGAAATATAAAGATGAATAAAGATGGCAAAAACACACGGGAGAATATAGGCTTACCTCCAAGGATGAAGACGACGGTTCGCTTGAGGAAACTCAGTTATTGGCACGATGAAATGGCTCGGCTGGCAAAAGAAGGGAGCTCTCCTAGCGTAGTGCGACGGGCCCTTTTAGACCATGGGTGCGAGGTGTCGCTCAATGCGGTCAAAAAATATCTGGAAGTGTGGGAGGAACGGGGGTGGCCAGGGAGTGCGGAGTTGGGGCTTTTTCGGTTGCAAAAGCATTTTGACCTGTCGCCGTGGAAAGAGGATTTGGCGGTTCCTATGCCAGTTCCCATGCCGCGAGAAGAGACGCCTGCAGAAGTGCCCGAAAAGCCGCCGATCAAAAATTTTCGGGAAGAAACAGCCGCGCCTCCACCAAGGAAACCGGAGAGGCCCGCCGTGACGGGAGATGCCGTGGAAGAGTGGGTTCCCGGCAAAGGTTTGCTCGCAAAAAACGAAAAAACAAGTGAGCCGCGCGCGGCGCAGACAGCAGGGACAACACCCCCGCCTTTGCCCGATGCCCCCCCGCTTCCAGCCGTGGCAGAAACTCCGTCTTTTCCGGACGAAAATTTGGAAGAGGAGGAGGAAGAAGAGGATGATGATGAGGAGGAAGAGGAACCTTCCACTTCGGATGAGCCTTTATCGGAAAATCTGCAACCTGCTTTCCCGCAAAGAATTGAACAAATTTTCCCCGAAGGAAAAGGGGTTCCGTTTTCCGTGGGGGAAACGGAACCAACAAAGGCGGCAACTGCAAAAAAAAGTTTTATCGAAACCCTGGAACGGGAAGAAATCGCCGCCTCCAACCGCTCCGCCATCGTGCAAAGCCCGCAAGTCGAAAAAGGCGTGGCGGAACTTTGCGAAGGAGACCCTCTCGGAGTCGGCTGGCGAGGCTATGACACGGATTACATCTGGTGGGAAGTGCTGATCGGAGATTTGAAGAAGCAGCTCGATGAGGAGCGGGCGATGCGGTGGTCTGGCAGGCAAGTGGATTACAGCGGGCTGCGATGGGAAGACCTCGGGTGGTTCGACCTTTTCGGGATGTATCGCTGGGGCAACAAAGATTACGATATGACCAACGAAATCAAGGAGTTGCTCGACAGGGTTTACATGCAGTCGCGGAAGTATGTGATGATTAACTGGCAGGAAGGCGCGGGGGACAGAAAAACCCTTTTCGTCGTCACCCCGGGAAGCCGCCTTCAAAGAGCTATCGCGGAAAAAATGGATTTCATGCACATGCCCCGCTGGTGGCGCAGAAAAATGGAGGTCGAAGGATGGGTGCTACCATCGGCTGCGGGGTGGGACAACGACGACGGGCGAAGCGATGCGGAGCTGGGTTCTTGGACGATGCGGACGCCGAAGTTCCAGCAGCTCAAAGCGAAACTAAACGCGGGGTTCAAAGGGGAAGAAGAACCGCCGCTACCCGCATGGTATTTGAAAAAAAGCCGTGCGGAATGGTTGCAAGGATTGCCGGCCGGAAGGATATAACTCGTTGAAAGAAACCGAGATGAAGGAATGTCTGGCGGAGGTAAAAACCGCGGCAACAAAAAGGGAGAAGAAAAAAATCGGGCTGGCGGGATTCGAACCCACGGCCTCTGCGTCCCGAACGCAGCGCTCTACCAAGCTAAGCTACAGCCCGTTTTGTCTTGCCGGAAACGAAACACACGCACGCCCCCGCAACGGTTCCCGACTATCCTACGATTCCCCCGCTTCTGCAAGCACAAACAGGGAAAAAACTTTTTCCGCCTTGCCCGCAGCGGAAGCAAGAAGGGTTTTCATTTTTAACTCGCGAGGCCCATTGAAAAGAACGGGAGCGGTTTTTGCAGCACTCTTGCTCGCCTTTCTTTTTTTGGGGGAAAGCCTTGCCGGCATCGAAGAAAAACTGGCATCGGCGGTGGTCGTGGTTTTTAACCTAGACGCGCCCGGATCGAAAGAACTGGCACTTTACTACGCGCAAAAAAGGAAAATTCCCGATGACTTTGTGATCGGTTTGCACTGCCCGCTTTCCGAAGAAATTTCTCGGGAAGAATACGCGGCAACCGTGGAAAAACCTCTCGTCAACGAATTGGTCGCCAGGCAGATATGGAAGCTGCAAGGACAAGAAGTGGCAGCCACCCGTGCCCGGTTTTTTGTTTTGATGCGCGGGATGCCGCTGAAAATCCGCAGCGCGTTGCCGCCACCTGCCGAAGGGGAAACGCGCCACCCGGTCAACGACCACGACGAGGCTTCCGTGGATTCCGAACTCGTCCTTGCTGGCGTTGCGAAAAAGGGTGCCAAGGGCGCTTTGGTCAACCCACTTTTCAAAGGGACAAACAAGGCCGTGGAGGGCTCCCCCATGCCTCCTGGCATGACGCTTGTTTGCAGGCTCGATGGCCCCGATGACCAAACCGTGCGGCAGATGATCGACGGGGCACTCTCCGCCGAAAAACGCGGCTTGTGGGGGTGGGCTTACGCGGATTTGCGGGGGTTGAGCGCGGGGCCCTATTACGAGGGGGACCGATGGATCGGCACCGCGGTAGAAAACCTGCGGACCAGCGGTGTTCCCGTCTTGACGGAAAATACGGAAGCGACTTTGCCAGAAGGACTTCCCGTGCGGGAAGCCGCCGTTTACTACGGCTGGTATGCGGGCAATGTGTGCGGCCCTTTTGCCGAGTCTGCGACAGAGTTTGTCCCGGGTGCCATCGCCGTCCACATCCACTCTTTCAGCGCGGCAACCTTGCGGAGCGCAACCGCCGGATGGTCTTCCCCGCTACTGGCAAAAGGCGCTGCCGTAACCGCCGGGAATGTTTACGAGCCATATCTCGGCCTCACCCTAAACCTCGATATTTTCCAAGACCGTTTGATGGCGGGATTTTGCGTGGCGGATGCCGCCTACGCCGCCTCCCCCGCACTATCGTGGATGGGCGTGATTTTGGGGGACCCGATTTACCGCCCTTACGCGGCATGGGAAACCGCCGGGCAAAAAAGAGCGGGCTTTAGCAACGAATGGGAACAATACAGGAACATCGTCAGAGATGCCGGTGGAAGCCTCGCTTCCGCAACCCCGAAATTGCTGGCTCTCGGAAAAGATTTGTCGAACCCGATGCCGGCGCTATCGGTCGCCTGCTGGCAGCTAGACGGAAAAAAATACGATGCGGCGATCAAGACCCTGCGGGCGGCACGCTGGCAAGGGTTGCTATCTTGGCAAAGGACGCAAATCGACTGGCTGTTAATCCGCGCCTACGAAAGCAAGGGCGACAAAAACGGCGCGGGAAAAGTGATAAAAGAAGCGGCAAAAGAAGAGTTGTCTGACGCGGAAAAACGGTTTTTTGCCGGGGAGCAAGACCGGCTTTTCCCCAAACCAACCCCCGCCGCAAATGGGGAAAAAAATGCGAAAGGGGCGAAATGAAAACGGGACACCCCTCTTCCGAGCTCCGGCGGGCATCCGAAAAATACCTCGCCTTGCAATCCCTTTCTCCTGCCGAATCGTTGATCCAAGAAATTGATTTCCAACAGGTTGTATCGGAAGAAAAAATCGGGGAACTCGCTTTGCAGGCGAAATTTTATTCCGGGGAATTCGGGGATCGATGGGTGACGCTTTGCGGGAAAGAAGTCCGCCTGCTGGACCCCGGAGCGTGGAATCGCGAGGCGGGGCCCGATTTTCGCGGGGTTACGGTGCTGGTGGACGGGGGCGAAAAACTGCACGGGGATCTGGAGATGGATTTGCATTCTTCCGGGTGGGAGCAACACGGCCATTCAACGAACCCGGCATTCGGAGAAGTCGTGTTGCATTTCTTTTTTCACGAGGGGCAGAAACGGGTTTTTGCGAGAAATTTTCGGAACGAAAGCGTGATGCAAGTGCGCCTTTTCCAGCGAGGGGAGAAAAGCGAAAACGGAGGGTCCGAGATTTTTTCCCCGGAACCGATCGGCTCGCCTGCGGACGCTTTGCTGCTAATCCGCTTGGCGGCGATGCACCGGTTGCAGGTCAAGGCGAAAGCGGCGGCAACTTCCGTCCGCCTGCACGGAAAAAAAACGGCCATTTTTCAGGGGGTGGCACGGGCATTGGGGTATAAGGACAACACAATTCCGCTGTCTCTTTTGGCGCAAAGGAGCGGGTGGAAAACGGCATCTGCCGCGTCGGGCGAACCGTATCTTTTTGGGCTTGCCGGATTTTTGTCGGGCGAAGATTTCGATTTTGCGTCGGGTGACACAAAGCGGTATTTGCGCGGTTTGTGGGAAGAGTGGTGGAAAATACGGGATGCGGAAAACCGCTTGGTCCTACCTCCCGAAGCGTGGAAGCTTTCGGGCATCCGCCCCGCGAACCACCCCCACCGCCGCGTTGCCGCGCTCCGGGGAGTCGCGCAGGAAACCGGGCAGCTAACAGGTGCTGTCGAACGGGGGGACCTGGCGGCATTCGAAAATTGTCTGGCCCGGATCAAGCACCCGTTTTGGGGGAGGCACTGGAATTTGAAAGGCGGAGAACTGCCTCTCGGAAAAGAAGTTGCGCTCGTCGGGAAAAACCGCATCGCCGACATTGCCGCGAATTTGTTCGTCCCTCTGCTGGCAGAAGAAAAAGAAGATGCCTTCTCGTTGTGGGAGAAAATCAGACCGGGGCAAACGCCGGCAAAAGTCTTCGATTACTCCGCTTGGCTTTGCCCTTCGCTGCCGGAAAAATCTCTCGTTTCCGCCGCTGTCCAACAAGGCATCCTGCAGCTCGGAAACGACTTTCGCGGAAAAGAAAGCCCCCGCTCCTTGCTCGCACGATATTTGAACCGATGAACCACCCCGACTTAGAAATCCTGCTCACGCTGGCGCGCGAACACCGCGCATCCGACCTTTTGTTGCAAGAAAACCGAGCCCCGAGTTTGCGCATCGGCGGGCAGATCGTCCCCGTCGAGGCCCCGCCCATTTCTCCCGAAGTGTTCGATTTGCTGTGGGGAGATTGCGGAGGAAAAGAAAGCGATACGGATGTGGATGCTTCCATCACGGATGCTGGCGGGGGGCGCTACCGCGTCAATTTGTTGCGCCAACTCGGGATGCGGGCAGCAGTCCTGCGGAGGATATCCCAGGAAATCCCTTCGATGGAAGATTTGGGCTTGCCCTCGGCACTACTGCAAGGGTGGATGAACCGGAAGTCCGGTCTCATTTTGGTTTGCGGCCCGACGGGCAGCGGAAAATCAACGACGGTCGCGGCGATGATCGACTGGGTGAACCGGACGGCCAACCGGCACATCGTAACGGTGGAAGACCCTGTGGAGTATTTGTTTACACCAGACAAGTGCGTTGTGACCCAGCGGGAAATCGGGTTGGATACAGGCTCTTTTTGCGAGGGGATGCGCAGGGCGTTGCGGCAAAGCCCCGACCTGATTTTTGTCGGAGAAATCCGCGACCGTGCGACCGCGGAAATCGCGTTGCAGGCATCCGAGACGGGCCATGTCGTCATCAGCACGCTCCATGTGGGACGCGCGGCAGAAGCGGTCACCAGGATGCGCCTGCTTTTTGCCCCGGACGAAAGGGAGTTTGTTTCGCAAGTATTCTCCCGGGAGCTATCCGGTATTTTTTGTCAAAGGCTCGTGCAAGGAACCGCTGGTGGCGTGGTTCTCGCCGCCGAACATTTGAGCAACATCGGCGTCGTTTCCCAATTTTTGGCAGAAGGAAAAACGGAAGAACTCTCGGACTTTCTTTCTGGGGCGAAAACACAGGAAAGCAAAAGCTTGACGCAGGATTTGATCGAAAAAGTGTTGGAGGGGAAAATTACGCCCGAGGTGGCGAAGCTTTCCGCCCCTGAACCGATGGAGGTAACTCGCGCCTTGCGGGGGATCCGCTGAGCGTCTAACATCCAGCCGAAACCGATTTCCAAATCATGAAACAAGATTATCCGCCAGACATGGTCACACTCCTGGAGCAAACCATCGCCCACGGAGCGTCGGATCTCCACATCTCGACCGATATGCCCCCGATGATGCGCCAAGACGGGGAAATCACTCCGCTTTACCAAAAACCGATCGGCGCCGATGACACCCGGCGACTGATTTTGGACATCCTGACGAACGCCCAAAGGGCGCGTCTGGAAGAGACTTGGGAGCTGGACTTTGCGTTAAATATCGAAAAAGTCGGACGCTTTCGCGGAAACGCGCACTTTTCCAAAGGCTGCCTCGAAGCCGCATTCCGCCACATCCCAGAAAAAATTCCCGAACTGGAACAGCTCGGGCACCGGGCGACGATTTTTCCCTTGCTCGGCCTGCAACGGGGCCTCGTGCTCGTGACCGGGGTGACGGGCTCCGGAAAAAGCACGACGCTGGCCTCCATGGTCCAGGAAGTTTCGCGACGGAGAGCGGGCGTGATCGTCACCCTCGAAGACCCCGTCGAATTCCTTTTGCAAAGCGGAAGAAGCATCATCAAACAAAGGGAAATCGGCAAGGACACGACCAGTTTTTCCGAAGGATTGCGCCATGTTTTACGGCAAGACCCCGATGTGATTTTAGTCGGAGAAATGCGGGACCCAGAAACCATGAGAGCGGCGATCAGTGCCGCCGAAACCGGACACCTCGTGTTTTCGACACTGCATACCATCGATGCGCCAAAAGCGATCGACCGGATCGTTGACGCATTTCCCGGGGACCAGCAACCGCAGATCATCGCCCAGCTCGCCAATTCGTTGGAAGCCATTATTTCTCAACGCCTTTTGCCGAAAGCTAGCGGAAGCGGGCGGGTCTTGGCGACGGAAATGCTGCGGGTCAACTTGGCTGTCCGTTCGTGCATACGCGAAAAGCGCTGGGAGCAGATCGTCGGCTTGATCGAAATTGGAAGCCGCGACGGGATGAACACGATCGACGAGTCGTTGGGCGATTTGCTCGGCGCAAAATGGATCACGCACGCGGAAGCGGTTTCCCACTGCCGCCACGAAGAAACGATGCTGGAATTTGCAGCAATCCGCGCGGGGGCCACAAAGTGAAAACGGCGCGGGCGTTGGGCATCGATTTCGGAGAAGCGCGAATCGGGGTCGCCGTTTCCGACGAACTTGGCATGATGGCGCACCCCCTAGAAACAATTCCGGCAAAACAGGGCGACCCCATCGCACGCATCTTGGCTTTGGCGAAAGAAAAAAACGCGGGCACAGTCATTGTCGGGTTGCCGCTGAACATGGACGGGACAAAAGGCTCGTCAGCAGAAAAAGCGCGTGCGTTTGCCGAAAAAATTTCTGGGGCATCCGGCGGGACGCTGTCCGTCCACCTTTGGGACGAAAGGATGACGACGCTCGAAGCCTCCCGCTCTTTGCGCGAGGCGGGGCGTTCGGCGCGCCAGCAAAAAAGCGCGATCGACCAAGCCGCCGCCCAGTGCATTTTGCAGGGTTGGCTCGACAGGCAAGCGCTTTTGCAAATGCCCGTGGACGGCGAAATCGGCTGATGCGGTTCCTGTTAAAACTGGCATACCACGGCGGGCAATACGAAGGATGGCAAAGCCAGCTTTCGGGAAAATCCGTGCAGGACGAAATCGAAAGAGTCCTGGCAAAAATCGCCAAAGAGCCGATCCGGATTCACGGGGCAGGGCGGACGGATGCGGGCGTTCACGCGAACGGGCAAACGGCGCATTTTGATGCCCCCGAAAAATCGAAAATGGACGCCCGTCTTTGGAAGTCCGCCGCAAACGCTTATTTGCCGCCAAGCATTCGAGTCCTAGAAGCAAACGCCGTCGCGCCCAGTTTTCACGCCCGGTTCGACTCCACCGGAAAGCGCTACCGCTATTCGATTTTTTGCGGGGAAGAGCTATCGCCCATGGATGCCGACCGCACCTGGCATGTGAGAAATCTGAAAAACCCGAAAAAACTGGAAGAAACGCTGGGCGTATTCGTCGGGACGCACGACTTCCGCTCCTTCTGCGTCCGCCAACCCCCAGAGGGAAAATCGACGGTGCGGAGCGTGCGCAAAATCTCCGTTCAAACAATCGGAAATTATTGGAATATAGATATTTATGGCGATGGATTCCTGCATAAAATGGTGCGGATGATCGTCGCCGCCAGCGTCAAAACCGCCTTGGGAAAAATAGAAAAATCTGCGCTCCTCGATTTTTTGAGCGTTCCTCGGGCGGATGCCCATTGCTATGTCGCTCCAGCTCAAGGACTTTTTCTCGAAGAGGTTTTCTATTCGCCCATTCCGGCGGCGCAAAACGAAGGCATCTGAAAGCGTCCTAGCGCAAAACTGCCCGTTTTTTTCTTTTCCCGCGAAAAAAACAAAAAATTTTTTCTTTCGCTAACTGCCTTGTTTTCAATCAGTTGCAATGACTGAAGGCGTAGCTCTTCCAAAAAAAATAAAAAAGGGCTTGCGCGAATTCCGAAAATGATGCACTTTCGCAATTGTTCTGGGGGGAACAGTAGGCCGTCGTAACACTCGTTGCGGCGGCCTACAACTTTTACGGGGTTGCGATTTTTTTATGAGCCAGCCG
>DYNR01000057.1:8554-11254 GCA_020720945.1 Chthoniobacter flavus
TCGTTGCGGCGGCCTACAACTTTTACGGGGTTGCGATTTTTTTATGAGCCAGCCGAAGCAACGGGATTGACCAATTCGACCACCGGCCAGCCTTACTCCGATACCAGCAAAATCGACACGGGAGCAGTCGGCGGCGGATTCACTGGAATGGCAAACTCTTCCACCTATATTACCAACAACACCCTCGATGCGTCTTTGCTGACGCTCCGCTTCGGGGCGACAGGTGGGCTTACCACTGGATGGAGCCTTTCTCCCGATACCAACGGAACCAACTACTCAGCCAATGCCGGATCGCCCATCGAAAACCGCATCTACACGGCTCCCTCCGCCAATGTCACCTCCGGGCTTTACTACAACGGAACCAAACTTCTGACCTTCGGCTACACCCCCCTCTACATGATTTTGGACTATCAGACGGCTGCTCCTACCGACGACATTATCCAAGCGTATAGCGATGCGGTCGGCTTCACGATCGAAGGCGGTTTGGGGGGAAATGACCTCGGTCTCGCCAACGCACTCATCGACGACTTCAATGCAGGCGGCGGTCTCGCGCAGCTTCGTTTCGATTCCATCCAAGCAGCCACACGAGAAGACTACGGGAATATCAGCGTTCCTCCGAATCCCGGAGAATATGTTTTCGGCGTTTTCTCTTTCAACGGCTCCGTCCAGGCTGTCCCGGAACCCGCATCGGCAACCCTCATCCTTCTTTCTCTAAGCTACCTTTTCACCGCCAAGCACCGGCGCAAAACCACCTAAACAAGAACCATCGTTCTAAGTGTCATTTCACCTTTGACTGGACACCAGATTGTTGGGGGGTGCTCACTCGCCAAAAAATGCGTTTTTTCCACTTGACTTTTCGAGTTTTCAAGTTCAGATTGCCCGTATGACACTCATCGACACCCGTGTAAATCCTCAGACAGTCTCTCAAGGGAATACTTCCGAAATGGCTGTGGGTCAAGATCTTTCTGTCGCCATGGTGCGGAAGCAACTAGACCAAATCACGACCCAAGGCCAAGCGGAAATCAGCTTGATCGAGCAATCCCAACTCCCTGCTCCACCTCCTACTTTGGACGGGAGAAAGGGAACTCGTTTTTCGGCCTACGCCTGATTTCCCGTTGGTTTTCCTTTTCCGTTTCTCTTCCCCGTTTCTCTTTCCGAGGATGCGGGTGCGGTGCTTTTGTCTCTAGCTCTTTGAGACTCCGAGGGTTCTTTTCCCTTTGTGGCGGGTTGCTGAAAAATCGTTCTGTCTGCCCCCGTTCCCGTTCGGGGTTTCTCATTAGGTAATCCCCGATTTTTTTGGCTTGTTAGCAAAAGAAAACAAGATACTCTGCGCACCATGTGGCATTTTAGGATTTTTGGTTTTCCGGTTCATGTTCATTGGCTTTTTTGGCTGACGATGGCTTTTTTAGGCGGGGGAATTTCGGCGGATACCCCTGCGGAATGGGGGGGCGTTTTGATTTGGGTGGCGGCGGCGTTCGTTTCGGTTTTGGTTCACGAGTTGGGGCACGCGGTTGCGGCGCAACGCACCGGGGCGTGGTGTTCGATTTTTTTGCACGGACTCGGCGGGCTTACGAGGATGCAAAACTTGTCCGTAACCCGCAACCAAAACATCTGGATCAGCTTCGCTGGCCCGTTGGCAGGGATTTGCCTCGGGTTGGTGGCTTTGGCACTGGTGCCGCTCGTGATGGTCGTAAAATCGCAGTGGCTTGCCATCGCTGTTTTTGATTTGGTGCAAATCAACATCCTTTGGAGCTTGTTCAACCTATTGCCCGTGCTGCCGATGGATGGCGGACAAATCCTCCGGGACTTTTTGGGGCCGCGGAAAATTAAAATTGCCGTTTGGACTGGGGCGATTTTTGCAGGGATCTTTTGTTTGCTCGCCCTGTATGTTTCTCAGTGGTTTTTGGTGGTTTTTTTCGGGTATCTCGCCTATGCGAATTACAAAAATCTTCCCGTCGAGGGCGGGACGATGAGAAACTGAACGGTGCGAGTCAGGCGGCGGATTCTCGAAGAAGGACGAGGGCGGCAATGGCGATCATGCCAGAAATTTTGAATTCGCCATCGAGGAGCATTCTGCGGAGTTCGTTTTTGGAGACTGAAACGATTTCCATTTCCTCCAAATCACCGGCATTGGGGGAGGCTACTTGTTTGCAGTTTTTTGCGTGAAAAAAATGGGCTTTTCCGCAGCCGTAATTTGCGTTGGGCACCGAAGAGCCGAGCGAAATCCACTCGGGGGAGTGGCAGCCGGTTTCTTCCAGCAATTCCCGTTGGGCGGAGGCGAGAGGCTCTTCGCCGGGTTCCATAAGCCCGGCGGGAAAAGTCCACGCAACCTCTCGCATCCCGTGCTTGTATTGGCGGATGAGAAGAACGCGGGAATCCTCGGTTTCGGCAAAAATAAGCGTGTATTCTGGCGTGGCGACTTGGTGGTAATCGCCGACGATTTTTCCGCACGGCAACTCGAGTTTTTGCAGGGAAACCTCGATCCACGGAGGGGCGGAATACACCGTTCGGGTGGAGAGGATTTTCCATGGGGCGAGGGAGTCCATCGGGTGGGTTCGTTTTTTGAAAGCAGCAAAATCGTTTGGCGCAATCGCTGGAGATTAGCGGTGCCGGCTCTTTATCACTTCTTTTGGTTGTAAGATTGGAGCCGCATCAGACCAACATCTCGCGAGAATCGACCTGCGCCGATTGCTCTTTTTC
>DYNR01000312.1 GCA_020720945.1 Chthoniobacter flavus
ATTTTTTATCTGCGCCCATCTGCGCCCATCTGCGGTTCCTTTTTTTGTAGTTGGCAGTTTGATTTTTATGAGAACATTGGCAGAAGTTGAAATCGGTGGGATTGGCGTGGTCTTAGGATACGGGGACAACGAAGAAATGGCGGGGCGTCTCGCGTGTTTCGGGCTTGTTCCGGGTGTCGAAGTTGCGGTGAAAAAAAAAGCACCGCTGGGCGACCCGATCCTGGTTTTTTTTGAAGGACAAGAAATGAGTTTGCGAAAAGCCGAAGCGCAGTGCGTGGAGGTGAAAGGATAAAAAAATGAAGATCCAAAAGAAAAAAACCCTGCTTTTGGCAGGGAATCCGAATGCTGGGAAAACGACGGTTTTCAACCGTTTGACGGGGTTGCGGCAGAGGGTGGGAAACTATCCGGGGGTGACGGTCGAAAAAAAATCCGGCATGGCGCAACTGGGCGGCGAGGAAGTGGAAGTCATTGATTTACCGGGTACTTACAGCTTGGCAGCATCGTCGCCGGACGAGGGGGTGGCCGTGGAAGCGATCACGGGCGACATCCCGGGACAGGCAAAACCCGACGTGATTCTCTGCGTGGTCGATGCGACAAACTTGAGGCGCCACCTGTTTTTGGTTTCGCAGATTTGCGATTTTGGGGTTCCCGTGGTGCTGGGGCTAAACATGATGGACCACGCGGAGAGAAAAGGGGTGAAGATTGACATCCCGGAGCTTTCGCGGCGGTTGGGGATTCCGGTGGTTGGCATGACCGCGACGACGAAGGAAGGTTGGGAGGAATTGCTGGAGGTGCTGGGCGAAGGGATTCGTTCGGGGGGGACGGAACCGCCTGGGATGGAATGGCCGGAAGCGGTGGAAGAAAGCATCGGAGAGGTGCGGGCCGCTGCCGAGAAAGCGTGCGGGCGGGAACTCGGAAAAGGGACCGCTGTGCGCCTGTTGCTCGATTCCTCTGCGTGGGGAGCCAATGAGGTGGGCTGGGGGGAACCGGGAAGGTCGGCGACACTGGAAACCGCCTTTGCAAAATTGCGGAAAGCCGGGTTGAACCCTTCCTCTTGCGAAGCGGTGCTGCGATACGAACGGTCGCGGACTATCCTCAAAGGAGTGGTGGAGCAAGGCGCACCAACAGCGACAAACTGGAGCGCAAAACTCGATGCCGTTTTCACCCATCGGGCGGGAGGTCTCGCCGTCTTTGCCGCGCTAATGTATCTAGTGTTTTATTCCATTTACAGTTTGGCGGGGCCTTTGATGGATGGGATTAACGATTTTTTTGGCGCATTGGGAGAAAGAGTCTCCCCCCTGCTCGAACAAACCCCGATGCTGCAAAGCCTGGTGGTCGATGGCGCGATTGCGGGGGTCGGGGGCGTGCTGGTTTTTTTGCCGCAAATTTTGATCCTCTTTGCCTTCATCGGGGTGCTGGAAGACAGCGGGTATATGGCGAGGGCGGCATTTTTGATGGACAGGATTTTCGGATGGTGCGGGCTGAACGGAAAGAGCTTTGTCCCAATGCTTTCCAGCTACGCTTGCGCGATTCCAGGGGTGATGGCAACGCGGGTGATTTCCGACCCCAAAGCGCGCTTGCTGACGATATTGATCGCCCCGCTGATGAGCTGTTCGGCGCGGTTGCCCGTGTATGTTTTGATGATCGGCGCATTCATCGAACCGAAATATGGGGCGGGATGGGGCGCGTTCGCATTGTTCGCCCTCAACATTTTGGGGCTGGCTATCGCGATTCCCGTAGCATGGATATTGAACCGTTTCGTTCTAAAAATGAACCCCCAGCCATTTTTGCTGGAAATGCCCGCCTACCGCTTCCCTGTCGTATCGAACATCGGCTTGCGTCTCTGGGAAGGGGGCAGAGAGTTTGTCACCCGTGCGGGCAGCGTGATTTTCGCTTTTAGCATCGTGATTTGGGCTTTGTTGTATTTCCCTCGCCCCGAAGAGGTTGGCGAACAGGTGAGGAGGGATTTTGCCGTCGGATACTCGACCGAAAAGGGAATTCCTCTGCCCGGTGTGGAGGATGCGCTGAAAAATGATAGCGAGGAGGCAACCAAGCGGGACAACTTGGTCCACGGCGCGTATTTGGAACAAAGCTACTTGGCGAAAATCGGAAAAACTGTCCAGCCGGTATTCGCGCTGGCGGGGTTTGACTGGAAAATCACGGTAGGGGTTTTGGCGAGTTTTCCGGCAAGAGAAGTCATCATTTCGACCATGGGCATCATTTACCAGATGGGAGGAGATGTGGACGAAGAGTCCGATGATTTGAAAAAAGCGATGGAAGGCGATGTTTGGCGCGAAGGACCGAAAGCCGGGCAACCCGTCTTTACGGTTGGAGTGGCTTTGGCCGTGATGGTTTTCTTTGCGCTCTGTATGCAATGCGGGGCGACGGTCGCCGTCATAGCGAAGGAAAGTAGTTGGGGGTGGGCCGCATTCGCATTTTCCTACATGACAGCACTGGCATGGTTCGGCGCCGTTTTGACCTACCAAATCGCTTCTAAACTGATACCGCCATGAGTGTTTCGGATTTTTTAGACGGTCTCGGAGTGATGGGGGTTCTTGCCGCAAGCCTCGGCTACCTGTGGGGCGTTTTGTTTTCTGGGGAGAAAAAAAAGAAGCGGGCAGGCTGCGCGGGCGGCGGTTGCGCCTGCCCGTTCAAAAAGGGAAATGGGGAAATGGGAAAAAACCGGATGCCGGGATCAAAGTAGCGCAAGAGATTGACTCTCAAGCACTTAAAAGAAACTAAAAGAACCGCTACCCCCCGGCAATCGCCGCCAAAATACAAATCTCGCACTTGTCCGCCTCCGGCCCAACCGGTGTCTGCATCCCTGCAAGAAAACGAATATCTTCCCCGCCTAAAAACACATTCACATATT
>DYNR01000058.1 GCA_020720945.1 Chthoniobacter flavus
GGGACGATGAACGACCCATTCAACACTCTGCGCACTTTTGAATTTGGAAACGGACGCTCGGGATATTTTTATTCTTTGCCGGCATTGGAAGAAGGAGGCCTCGGGGGAATTTCGCGTTTGCCGGTGAGCCTGCGAATTGTTTTGGAGTCCGTTTTGCGGAATTGTGACGGGAAAAAAGTTTCCGAAGCGGATGTCCGCAACTTGGCTGGATGGAATGCGAAACAGCCTGCACCAGAAGAGGTTCCGTTTGTTGTGGCGAGGATCGTGCTGCAGGATTTCACGGGGGTGCCGCTGCTGGTTGACCTGGCGGCGATGCGTAGCGCGGTGGCCCGGCTGAAAGGGAACCCGAAGGCGATCGAGCCATTGGTCCCGGTGGATTTAGTTGTGGATCATTCGGTCCAAGTCGATTACTCGGGGACGCAGGATGCGCAGAGCTTGAACCTGAAAATGGAGTTTCAGCGAAACCGGGAGCGGTATGAGTTTTTGAAGTGGGGGCAGCAGGCGTTCGAGACTTTTGGGGTCGTGCCTCCTGGGATCGGCATTGTCCATCAAGTCAACTTGGAGTATTTGGCCAAGGGGGTTTTGTTTTCCGAAGAGGGCGGGAAGGCGGTTTATTATCCGGACACGCTCGTTGGGACGGATTCGCACACGACGATGATTAACGGCATCGGGGTGGTTGGTTGGGGGGTTGGCGGGATCGAGGCGGAGGCGGGGATGCTTGGTCAGCCGGTTTATTTTTTGACGCCAGAAGTGGTGGGCGTGCATCTGACGGGCCGGTTGAGCGAGGGGGTGACGGCGACGGATTTGGCGCTCCACATCACGCAGATGCTCAGGAAGGAAAAAGTTGTCGGGAAGTTCATCGAGTTTTACGGCGAAGGGGCATCCTCGATGTCTTTGCCCGACCGCGCGACGGTAGCGAACATGGCGCCCGAATACGGGGCGACCATGGGATTTTTTCCCGTGGATCAAGAAGCGGTGGATTACCTTGCAGCCACGGGGCGGACGGAGGAGCAGTGCGCGGCATTCGAGGGCTATTACCGCGCGCAAAAGCTTTTCGGGATGCCGGAGCGAGGGGACATTGATTACAGCGTGGATTTGGGTTTGGACTTGGGGGAGGTGCGTCCGTCGGTGGCTGGGCCCAAGCGCCCGCAAGACCGGATCGCATTGAATTCGCTCGGAGATTCCTTCCGCGCATTGCTGGAAAGTCCTTTATCCGAAGGGGGTTACGGGCGGAAAGAGCCATCTCGTCCGGTCGGGGTTTCCTTCGAAGTAGCCGGAGAGGGGGCGGTGTCTAGCGAGTTGAAAGATGGGAGCGTGGCGATTGCAGCCATCACCAGTTGCACGAGCACGAGCAATCCGAGCGTGATGGTGGCGGCGGGGTTGGTGGCGAAAAAGGCGGTGGAAAAGGGGTTGCGGGTTGACCCGTCCGTCAAGACCTCTCTTGCGCCAGGGTCGCGGGTGGTGGAGGACTATTTGGCGAAGACGGGCTTGCAGCCGTATTTGGACAAGCTCGGGTTTCAGATTGTCGGGTTTGGTTGCACGACTTGCATCGGCAATTCCGGCCCGTTGCGCCCGGAGGTCGAGCAAGGGATTCTTTCCGGTGATCTGGTTGTTGCGGCGGTGCTTTCGGGAAACAGGAATTTTGAGGCGAGAATCCACCAAAACATCAGGGCCAATTTTTTGATGTCGCCTCCGCTGGTGGTGGCGTTCGCGTTGGCGGGGAGGGTTGACCTGGATTTGGGAGTTGATCCTATCGGGGTAGGAAACGACGGGAACCCCGTGTATTTGAAGGATTTGTGGCCGAAGCAAGAGGAGGTGGGCCAGGCGTTGCGGCAGGCGTTATCGCCCGAAGTTTTCCGGGCTTTATACGGAGATTTTTCCGATAAGAACCCGATGTGGAACGAGGTGTCTTCGAGCGCGGGGGATATTTACCGGTGGGATGCGGAGAGCACTTACATCCAAGAACCGCCGTTTTTCAAAGACTTTTCGTTGGTGGCAGGAGGAATCGGCGACATTATCGGGGCGAGGCCGCTGGGGATTTTTGGGGATTCCGTGACGACCGACCACATTTCTCCGGCGGGGGCGATCAAGGCGGCATCTCCTGCGGGTAAGTTTTTGCAAGAGAAGGGGATAGCTCCAGTTGATTTCAATAGCTACGGGAGCAGGCGAGGCAATGACCGGATTATGACGCGGGGGACATTCGCGAATGTCCGGATCAAAAACAAGATGGTTCCTGGGGTTGAGGGAGGGGTGACGAAGCATTATCCTGGGGGGCAGGAAATGAGCATCTACGACGCGGCGGTGCAATACGGGGAAGAGGGCGTGCCTTTGGTCGTGGTTGCGGGGCAGGAATACGGGACGGGGAGCAGCCGTGATTGGGCGGCCAAAGGGACGCGGCTTTTGGGGGTAAAGGCAGTGGTTGCAGCGAGTTACGAGAGGATTCACCGTTCCAACCTCGTCGGGATGGGGGTGTTGCCGCTCCAGTTTCCGCAAGGGGTTTCCGCCGAGACGCTCGGGTTGGACGGGACGGAAGTTTTTGATGTTGTCGGATTGGGGGAAGCGATCCGCCCGCGCCAAGATGTGACATTACGCATCCGGAAAACCGATGGGACTGTCCAGGAATTGGCGGTGCTGTTGCGGATCGATACGCCGATTGAAGTGGAGTATTACCGGCACGGGGGGATTTTGCCGTTTGTTTTGCGCGAGATTTTGCGGTCGGAGGGGTTTGCGAATTGATGGGGGGGAGGGGTGCCGATGAAAAACTTGGTAACTTCGGGGAGAAGCTGTTGCAAGAGTTGCAAAAATTGTTTTAATAAGCTCTTGACGACTTTTCCGGGTTTTATAGATTCCATACAGAGATGAACACATCTACTCCAGACGACGGTGATTTCTTCAAGAACACCAGTCTTTACAAGGAATTTCTTGCCGAGAGGGAGGAAATTTTGCGGCACAAATGGATCGAAAGTGAAAAGTGTTGCAAAGATATCGGGTTTGAAAAAGCGTTGCTCGACTGGATTGTGCATCATCGTTCGACATGGAAAAGAGAGCGGAAGGCGGCGCAGGAGGAGAAGTTTCGCCAGCAGCAGTAGCGGCGGGTGTTTTTGCCTGCGATTTTAGGTCGGCGGTCACGGGGGAAGCCCCGGAGAGCCAGCGGTTTTTTTTCGGGTGATTTTATGCAAGAAAACATAGGAGTTTTGTGTGGGGGAGAGCTGGAGGCTGGGCAGCAGCAACTGATGCTCGATGCGGAGGCGATACGGAAGGCTCTTCGGCGGATTGCGCACGAGATCATTGAGAGGCGTAAGTCGTTGGAGGGGTTGGTGTTAGCGGGGATTCCGACGCGGGGGGTCGAGGTGGCGCGGCGTTTGGCGGCGTGCATTCGAGAAGCCGAGGGAGCGGTTGTCGAAACGGGGGTGATCGACATATCCATGCACCGGGACGATCTGGCGACGCGGCCCAAGATGACGGTGCTCGAAGAGACGCGGTTGCCCGTTGTTTTGGATGGGAAGACGCTCGTGATCGTGGATGATGTGTTTTTTACAGGCAGGAGCGTGAGGGCGGCGATGGATGCCGTATCGTCTTACGGGAGGCCCGGGAGGATCGAGCTGGCGGTGCTGGTGGACAGGGGGAACCGGCAGTTGCCGATCCGCCCGGACTTTGTCGGGAAAAAGTGCACGACGGCTTTTGGCGACCGGGTGCGGGTGTGGTTTGAAAACCTTGACGGGGTTCCCGATTCCGTTCAACTAGTGAAGGGATGAATACTTGGAACCGCAAGGATTTGCTGGGCATCGACGGGATGGAGCTTTGGGAAATCGAGATGATTCTCGATGCGGCGAAGGCGTTTAAGGGAGTCGGGGAGAGGAGCTTAAAAAAAGTGCCTGCGTTGCGCGGGCGGACGCTGGTTAATTTTTTCGTTGAGCCGAGCACGAGGACGCGGGTTTCTTTTGAGCTGGCGGCGATGCGATTGAGCGCCGATGTGGTGAACATGAGCACGAGCGCGTCTAGCCTGCAAAAAGGCGAGACGCTCAAAGACACGGCAAAGAATTTGGAGGCGTTGCATGCGGACATGATTGTTTTGCGGCACAGCTCGCCTGGGAGTTGCCGTTTTTTGGCCGACCGCTTGCAGGCAAGCATCATCAATGCGGGCGATGGGGCGCACGAGCATCCGACGCAGGCGTTGCTCGATTCTTTTACCATGCGGGAGCACTTGGGGTCTTTGGCGGGGAAAAAAGTGGGGATCGTGGGAGATATTTTATTTAGCAGGGTGGCGCGTTCAAACATCCATACTTTGAGGAAGCTCGGGGCAGAGGTTTTTTTGATCGGGCCGACGACTTTAGTGCCTCGTTCGTTCGAGAGTATGGGGGTGAGGGTCTGCCATTGTTTGGACGATGTGATCGGTGAGCTAGATGTGATCAATTTGTTGAGGATTCAGCACGAGCGCCAGAGGAAAGAGTATTTTCCGAGTTTGGGGGAATACACGGCGTTATTTGGTTTGACCAAGGCGCGGGCCGTTCGTTTGCGCGAGGGGTGTCTGATCATGCATCCGGGGCCGATCAACCGCGGAGTCGAGATCGACAGCGATGTGGCAGACAGCGCGCGGAGTGTTATTTTAGAACAGGTGACGCATGGTTTGGCTGTGCGGATGGCGGTTTTGTATTTGTGTGCGGGAGGGAAAGGAGTTCCAGCGTGAAGGAGATTTGCATTCGAGGCGGGCGGGTGATTGACCCGGCATCCGGGAGAGATGGAGTGGGCGATGTGTGGATTCGCGATGGAGTTTTTGTCGGCGAGAGGGATTTGCATTGGGAGGGCGGCGAGGTCGAAGAGATTTTGGCGGAGGGGTTGATCGTTGCGCCTGGGCTGATTGATTTGCATGTGCATTTCCGCGAGCCGGGGCAGACCCACAAGGAGACGGTTGCGTCCGGGACGCTTTGCGCGGCGGCGGGAGGTTTTACTTCGGTCGTTGCCATGCCGAACACTAGCCCTGCCGTGGACAGCCCGGCGACGGTGACTTGGTTGCAAGAAAAAATTCGCCAGGCTGCGGCGGTGAATGTTTTCCTTTCTGGAGCGATCACAAAAGGGCTTGGGGGAGAAGAGCTTGCGCCGATTGGTTCGATGGTTAAAGCGGGGGTTGTCGCGATTACCGACGACGGGCGGTGCGTGCAGAACCACGAGTTGATGCGGAGGGCTCTCGAATATGCGAAGATGTTTGGGTTGCCGTTGTTCGACCATTGCCAAGATTACGGTTTGGTGGGAGACGGGATCATGCACGAAGGGGATTGGAGTTTGCGCCTCGGTTTGCCTGGATGGCCGCGGATCGGGGAAGAAATTATTGTGGCGCGGAACATCATGCTCTCCGAGTTGTGCGATGCGCCTGTGCATTGCCAGCACATTACTTCCGGGGGGAGCGTCCGGCTTTTGCGGGAGGCGAAGGCACGGGGGGTCAAAATCAGCGCGGAAGTTTGCCCGCATCACCTGTGGTTCACCGATGCGTGTTTGGAGAGTTTTGATGCCAATTTTAAGATGAACCCTCCGTTGCGGGAGCAGGGGGACATTGATTTGTTGGTGGAGGGGGTGGTCGATGGGACGATCGAGGTTCTGGCGAGCGACCACGCCCCGCATGCCGCCTATGAAAAAGAGGTGGAAATCGACCAGGCACCGTTTGGGATTTTGGGGTTGGAAACGGAGTTGGCGGCGTTTTCCACTTTGCTGGTTCATCGGCGGAAGGCGTTGGATTGGAGCGGGTTGATAGCCCGATACACGGTCAATCCCGCGCGTTTGTTGCGGCTGGAGCGGGGGACGCTGGCGGCGGGGGCGGTGGCAGATGTCACGCTGATCGATCCCGGGATGGGGTGGCGTTACGATGTCGGGGAGAGTTTTTCGCTTTCGAGGAATTCGCCGTTTCACGACCAGGAGTTTGTCGGTCGCGCGGTTCGGACGATCGTTGGGGGAAAGACGGTTTGGAGTCTTTGACCTGAATCAGTGAGATAACTGCTGTGAATATCTGCAATCAATTGGGCTGCAAAGGCTTGGAAAAAACACGCAAAAGACCCGGAGGGTATTCCTTGGTTTTTTCCAAGCCCTTTCGCTCCAATGCCTTACAGGTCTTCTTTGCATTTATCTCACGGCTTCAGGTTTGAGGGAGGTTTTTTCTGAAAGAAACAAAATGGGAGAACGAGTTTTTTCTTTGGAGGGGAAGGATGGGGCGAGCCGCGCTCGGGCGGGGGTATTGCGGACGAAGCATGGGGAGGTAAAAACTCCCGTTTTCATGCCGGTCGGGACCCAGGGGAGCGTCAAGGCGGTGTCGCCCGAAGAGTTGCGTGCATTGGGTGCCCAGATTGTTTTGGGTAACACCTACCATTTGCATGTGAGGCCGGGGGAAGATTTGATCCGGGAGTTTGGCGGGTTGCACCGGTTTATGGCGTGGGGAGGGCCTATTTTGACGGACAGCGGGGGCTTCCAAGTTTTTTCGTTGGCCAAATTGCGGAAGATCAGCGAGGAGGGGGTGAAGTTTCAGAATCATCTTGACGGGGCTCCTACTTTTTTGAGTCCGGAGCGTTCGATGGAGATCCAGAGGGATTTGGGTTCGGATATCGTGATGGCGTTTGACGAGTGTCCGCCGCACCCGTGTTCGCACGGGGATGCCGAGAGGAGTTTGGGTTTGACTTTGCGGTGGGCGGAACGGTGCAAGCGGTGGTGGGGTGAGCAAGAAGGGGAAAAGCCGTTGGTTTTTGGGATTGTGCAGGGATCGTGTTATCCTGATTTGCGGAGGCGGAGTGCCGAAGCGTTGCAGGAAATCGGGTTTGACGGGTATGCGATTGGAGGGGTGAGCGTTGGGGAACCGGAGGAAGAGATGATGGCTGCGGTCGAGTATGCCGAGCCGTTTTTGCCGGAAGACCAACCGCGGTATGCGATGGGGCTGGGGACTCCGCCGCAACTTTTAGAAATGGTCGCGCGCGGGGTTGATATGTTCGACTGCGTGTTGCCGACGCGGTTGGCCAGGAACGGGACAGCGTTTACGGCGGCGGGGACAATCAACCTCAAGAATGCGGAGTTTGCGCGGGACCAGGGTCCGATCGAGGCGAAGTGCGTTTGTCCGGCGTGCAGAGATTTCACTAGGGGGTATTTGCGCCATTTGGTTAAGGCGGGAGAGATTTTGGCGTTGCGGTTGATTTCGTTGCACAACTTGCATTTTTACTTGGCGTTGATGAGGCGGGCGCGGGAGGCGATCCTCGATGGGTCGTTCGAGAAATTTCGCAGGGAGTTTGTGGGAGGCTACCGGGTCCACGAATCTGCGGAAGTGCTTCTGGATTAGCGGAAAGGGTTGGGTTTGATGAAGTTGCATTTTGTATTTCCCCGCTGGACGAAATTGCTCGAAGACCATCCCGGGTTGCGGGAAGTCGTTAGCGGTTACGACATCGGAAATTTTCGGATGGTCGGGTTGGGGCTTGCTGCGGCGGCGGGGGCGGTGCCTCCGGGGCACGAGTTGAGTTTGTGTGACGAGCATGTGAGCGAACCTGATTTCGGCGTGGATGCCGACTTGGTTTGCATCGGTTTTTTTACTCCGCAAGCCACCAATGCTTACCGGTTGGCGGATCGGTTTCGGCAGGCGGGCAAAACGGTTATTGGGGGAGGGATTCATCCGACGGTTTTTCCGGAGGATGCGGCACCGCATTTTGATTCGTTGCTTTGTGGGCCTGCGGAAGGTGCATGGGAGAGGATATTCGAAGATTTGCGGCGAGGTGGATTGAAGCCGAGGTATGAAGGAAAAGCGCAATCGTCTTTTGCGCAACCGCGGAGGGATCTTTTTCAAAACTCGGGGTATTTGCGTGCCGGGGTGGTGCAGACCGCACGGGGGTGTAGCGTGGATTGTCCGTTTTGCGTTGTTCCGTCGAATGCGGGACGCGGGATTGTTTTTCGTCCGGTCGAAGAAGTGCTGGAAGACATTGCGGGCTTGGCGTTCCCCTGCTTTTTTTTCGCCGATGAAAATTTGTTGTTTCCTGATGTCCGGAACAGGGAATACAGGATGCGTTTATTTTCGGCGATGAGCGAGAGCGGGAACCGGAAAATTTCCTTTATTGCCGGGTATCCGCAATTTGTCCGCCAATTGAAAGCCGACGAGATTTCGTTGATGGCGAGGGCGAAGATGCAGCAGATTTATTTGGTGTTGGGGTTGCGTCGTCCGTTGCGTGAAGAGTTGGCGGATCGGGTGTTGGTTGAAAAAATGAAGGAGTTGCGGGGGGCGGGAGTTGAAGTGATGGCATCGTTCAATTTGGGGAATGATGAAGACTGTGAACCTGTCGAAGGGGTGATCGAGAGGTTTTGCGGAGATACGGGCAGCAATCTTGCCGAGTTCATTATTCATACGCCTTTTCCGGGGACGCCGATGTTTGCGGAAATGGAGAAAGAGGGGAGGCTGTTGACTAAAGACTGGAGCAAATACAACGGGGCGAATGTCGTGTTTGCCCCGAAGAACGAAAGTCCGGAAGCGTTGTTGGAGAGATACTTAGCGTTGTGGAAATGGTTTTACGGGCACATCAACCAGAGGGAGGTCAGCGAGCGATATGTCCGCGCTTTTGGTTCAGGGATCATCCGGCGAGATTGACTTCCTAGCCCCGGCAGGCGGCCAGTATGCGGGTTGTGGACTTCCCTTCCACCAAGGAAACCAAGCGAATTTCGGCCTCGCATTCTTGCAAAGCCGCGTATTCTCCTGGGTCTAAAGTCTCGGGCGTATAATCGCCGCCCTTGACATAAACATCGGGGCGGATCGCCCGGATTGCTTCGGTCGCACGAATCGAATCAAACACCGTGACGGCATCCACTTGCCGCAAATGGGACAACACGGCGCAGCGGTCTGCCGCAGAATTGATCGGGCGACCTTCGCCTTTCAATGCCCGCACCGAAGCGTCGGAGTTGACCGCCACGACCAAGAAATCGCCGAGGTTGCGGGCTTCCAGCAAGTAGGTCGCATGGCCCGAATGCAAAATGTCGAAACACCCGTTTGTCAAAACGAGCTTCTTGATTTGGGAAGGCAAACTGGATCGCCATTTTTTGAGGGAATCGAAGGGGAGGATGGGCGAGGGTGCGATCATAAATTTTCTAGCAGGATGGATTCCCATTTTTTTTCCAGAAGAGCCTGGCGTGCGGCGCCGATTTCCGCTTCTTTTTTGCTTTGTCCGGTGCCGCGGGCTAATTCCCTGCCGAGCCAAAGGACGCAACAAACAAATTCGCGCGAGTGCTCCGGCCCTCGTTCTTCCAGCAGCGCGTAAGAAGGGGCGATCGGGTGAATCGCTTGCAGGCATTCTTGCAACTGCCCCTTGGGGTTGTTCGTGGCAGGTGCTTGCTGGATGGTTTCAAAAACGGTTTCTGCTTCCGTTAAAACGAACCGCCTTGCCACTTCAAAGCCGCCGTCCAGGTAGATGGCGCCGACAAGCGACTCGAAGGCGTTTGCCAGAT
Source organism: Chthoniobacter flavus (assembly GCA_020720945.1). Lineage (GTDB taxonomy): Bacteria > Verrucomicrobiota > Verrucomicrobiia > Chthoniobacterales > DYNR01 > DYNR01. The sequence goes on from DYNR01000058.1 coordinate 9,451, forward strand.
TGGAGTCCCGCTTGCGTCCCCCGTTCGCTTCTTCGCCTTTTCCCATCATCAAAAATCGCCCCAATTCCAATGCGATTGCATGTTTTTTCAAAGCGGAACGAGAGACCAAGCAAGTCCTCATTTTTGTCATTTGCCCCTCGTTGCATTCGGGGAAAAGACGGTAGAGGTGTTCCGTGATGACAAGCTGGATGACCGAGTCTCCCAAAAATTCCAAACGCTGGTTGTCGAACGGATATTTGCAACGCTCCAGAGAAAGGCTGGGGTGCGTCATGGCCTCTGCCAAGAGGAGAGAGTTCCGGAATTTGTAGCCGATCCGGGCCTCCAGCGGGTTCATCAAATTCCGGGGCAACTCGTATGCAGCCGCGGCTTTGCCTTTGGTGGTCGAAGGAGAAAATCCGGCGGGCATCACAAAGCGAAGCTCTTTCCGATTTCTGGCAGAACGAGCTCTACGCCCCCATCCGCAAAATGTTTCACCGCCGCGCTCCGGTCGATTTTTATGTAGGGGAATGTGTCGAAATGAACCCCGATTACCTTGTTGACCCGCAACATCTTAGCGGCGCGCAAGGCGTCCTGCGGCCCCATTGTAAAATTGTCGCCGACGGGTAAAACAGCGAAGCGCAAACTGTATTCTTCGCCCAAAAGTTCCATGTCTTTTGTCAGCGCAGTGTCGCCGGAATAATAGAAGGCCGCCGTTGCAGTTTGCACGGCAAAGCCGCCCGGATTGCCGCCGTAGCTCCCGTCTGGCAATCCGCTCGAGTGGATGGCGGTCGTGTATTTGACCCTGCCAAAGGGGAAATTCCACGCCCCTCCGTGGTTCATCGGATGACCGTTTTGGAAGCCATGTTTTCCGAACCAGCTTACGATTTCCCAGTTGGAAATAATCGGCGCGCCAGTTCTCGAAGCGATGGTTGCGGTGTCGGCGAGGTGGTCTTCGTGCCCGTGGCTGATAAAAATCGCATCGGCCTCGACCGTCTGGATATCGATGTGAGATGCCAGAGGATTCGGTGTGATGAAGGGGTCGAAGAGAAGTTTGGCTTCACCGGTATTCACCGAAAAACAAGCGTGTCCGTAGTAAGTAAAAGTCATAGTTTTTATGGCCGTTTCAAGTCGATTCTTCCGCATCCCGCCCATTTTGGGAAAAGGGCGGGGAAGATCACCCTTACTACTTGCGAAATTTCTTTCCTCGCTGACAAGGAAATTTTTTCACGACCATCCAATCGAGGGCAAAAAAACGCACACGAACCACGCCTCCAAATTCAAGAAGAAGGGAATTGAACCTGAATCTGTGAGATAACTGCTGTGAATCTCTGCAATCAATTGGGCTGCAAAGACTTGGAAAAAACACGCAAAAGACCTAGGGGTATTCCTTGGTTTTTTCCAAGCCCTTTCGCTCCAATGCCTTACAGAGCTTCTTTGCATTTATCTCACGGATTCAGGGTTTCCCTGAATCAGTGAGATAACTGCTGTGAATCTCTGCAATCAATTGGGCTGCAAAGGCTTGGAAAAAACACGCAAAAGACCCAGAGGGTATTCCTTGGTTTTTTCCAACCCTTTTCGCTCCAATGCCTTATACCTGAATCAGTGAGATAACTGCTGTGAATCTCTGTAATCAATTGGGCTGCAAAGGCTTGGAAAA
>DYNR01000313.1 GCA_020720945.1 Chthoniobacter flavus
TTTCGTTCAACCTGCGCGAGTCTCCCCTCCCCCGCTTTTCCAAAATCGCCGCCGAACGAACTCCGCCCCTGCAAAAAAAATGGCATCGCCCCGCAACTGCACCCAACGCAAAATCAACCAGCCAACCACCAACGCTAAAACCGATGCAGTCACAACATCGGAAAAATGGTGCGCTCCGAGCAACATCCGCGAGTAAGCGACCCCAAATGCCCCAGCTAAAAACGGGATTCCTACCACAGGAAACGCAAACACAAACGGTGCTGCAAACCCCACGGCCGTCGCGGTGTGACCGCTGGGAAAGGAATTGATTGCGGGGTTGCCTACCGTGAGCTTCCCTTCTTTCCACGGCCCATAAAAACCTGCCCCGTGCTTGGCTTCTTCGCGCGGACGAACCCGCCCAGTCGTCAACCGCGAGGCATTAGCCAACACTCCCGCAACCGTCGATGCCAACATCGCTGCAACCACCACCTTCGCAAAATCTTTTTTCCGAAACCGCAATGCGCCTCCCAACAAAACGACCCCAAACAACATCAGTTGCGGCCAGTCCCCATACTTGCTCACCCCCGCCCAAAATTTCCCCTCCGGGCTTTTGCCCCACTTCTTCCCCTGCGAATCGACGATGGATTGCCGGATCGGACGATCCAACGAAAACGCACTTCCTATCACCCCGCCAGCACCGAACACTAGCACCACCACCAAACCCCATGCAACGACCCTCGAACGAAAAAAAAACGCCACCCCGCCTCCTTTTTCTCCGCTCATTGCTTCGCCTTTTCCACCCGCTCTTTCGGCATTTCGGACTTCTGGAACTGCGGGATCGCTTCCCTCATAAATTCGAGAATCCTCTCCTGCGTCTGCTCCTCGTTCATCCCCCCAGGGATAAAGCCTTCGAGAATTGGCGCGCTCACGATCACATACGCCCAACGGTGGACTAAATTGTAAAGCAGCAAATCGACATTTGACCGCACGACTCGTTCGATCTGGTCGTGCGTGGTGTAATCGCTCCCCACATACCAATACAGGTAAAGCATCAATAGCGTCCGCCGGATTCCGGGCGATGTCTCGACCTCGCGACTCAAACGCAACTTCTTGACCATAAGCTTCTTACCGCCCTCCAACCCGACTTCAAAAGGCTGGTTGGCGAGCATATTCCACCCCTGCCCAGGCAAACACGCCTCGGGGCGGTGAATGCTTCGCCGATCCCCGCCGCTCAAAACAATCTGGCAGTTGACGGAGTTCCCCCACGGGTCGGTGTAAGTTTTTTTCGCAAACTCCGTATCCTTGGGCAAAATGCTCATCTCGGCTTCGCTGGGCGGAAAATCTTTTCCCGGCATCCCCAAAACACTCGCGGGCAACGCGAGGCTAACCCCCGCCTCCGGCACAACATTCGGGTGCGTCCCGATCATCGTCAACGCAGCCCCCAAAAAACAAAACCCTACAAAAAAACCTAGCAACTTCCACGACGGACGAAAAACCACCGCAGCCCGCTCTTCTCGCCCTTCCGGTTTTTCTCCTTCCCCTCTCTCTTTCGCTAGCTCTGTCATCGCTGGTATCCAATCAAAAGTGAAGTGGTGCTCAGAACGCCGAGAACGCCAGATTTTTGGTTCAGGGCAAGGCGAAAACCCGAGGTGCTATCGGGCGATAACCCCTCCGGACTGACAACGCAGCACCGGGACAAAAAGACAAATTCGATGAGACATTTCATGATTGGATGAACACTAGTATAAATCCTCTTTCTTTTCTTTCTTCTCGGCTGATTCCGTCGATGTTTCTCCTTCTCCATCCGGCACTTGCGTTTTTTGTTTTCGCTGGGGACGGAACCAGTCAACCCATTCAAAATCTAAAAACTTCACAACAAAAAACATCCCTGCCAGCGCGACGGCAAACACGAAAAATCCTGCGAACATATGGTAGGTCGAAGGATTTTCGATCCCATCCCCCAACGCAAATTTTGTCCCGAACAAAAGCGTCCCGATGGTCAGCAAAACAATCCTCGCCAAATTCCCCAAAATCGCCAGCGGGATGGAACTGAGGAATACCAGCAAATGCTTCCACCAAGAACGAAACGACAAAAAACCGTAGAGCGCAGAAATCATCATCAGCGCGAACAGGGAGCGAATCCCGCTGCAAGGATCAGCGACATCAACGGAAAACCTGGCCCCCACGGGCAAGTCGGCAAGTGGATCCGCCTCCGATAAAATCGAAGTCCCCACCTTCACCGCATCAATCCCAAAAAAATTCAGCGCATCCACGCTGGCGTTAGACATCACCAACCGCAACGGAAACGCCAAATAGGTTTCCAAAAACAGCAACGGCCAAAGAAACACCATGAATAACCACGGGAACAACAAAGCCAAAAAAAATCTCCACCCCAGCGTCGTGAGAATCCACGCCGCCACAAGCAACTGGAGCGCAACATATCCGATGTAGTGGTTGTCCACCCTCTGCCCGACCCAATAGCAAACCAACCCCGCCCCGAGCACGGGCAACCCCCACGCGCTAGGCGATGGAATCAATTTCGCCAAATCGTCGCGTAACTCATACACAATGAACGCGATAGCCATGGGAACCAAAAATCCGTGCTCCCAGTCGGGCAACTCCCACAGAGTTTGCATCATGTGGAAAAGCGTGACCCTTTGAAAACCATACCCGGAAGCATACGGGATGGCTCCCGCCAAAAATGCGATCGCACACGCGGGAACCCACAAATACAAAATTCCTTCCAAGCTGTTCCAGTTGATGGGGCGTGTCTGCTGGGCTGTTTGTGCTTTCATCGAATTTGTTTCCTCCTCTATTAGCCACGATTTTTGCCGTTTGTCCACCAGCGAAATTTCTTCTCCTCATTTCT
>DYNR01000059.1 GCA_020720945.1 Chthoniobacter flavus
AGTCACAAACCCTGCTGCCTCTCCCTAAAAAAGTTTTTTGCCCCAAACTGCGGAACTCGGACTAATTTTCCTCTTCGTCAGATGCTCCTTTTTTGTAAGTCAAACCGCGCAACTTGCCTTCTAAAAATTCGGTGATTTCCCCATCCATCACCGCCTGGATTCCGCTAGTTTGAACCCCCGTCCGCAAATCTTTAACCATCTGATACGGCTGAAAAACATAGGAACGGATCTGGTTCCCCCAAGCGATGTCGCCTTTTTCCCCATATTGCCGCTCGGCCTCCGCCTTCTTCTTGTCGGCTTCTAGCTGATACAACTTTGCCTTGAGCATACTCATGGCGGTGGCGCGGTTCTTGGCTTGGCTCCTCTCGTTTTGGCAAGCGGCAACAATGCCCGTCGGCAAGTGCGTGATGCGGACTGCCGTTTCAACTTTATTCACATTCTGGCCGCCTTTACCCCCTGAACGGTAGGTGTCCGTCTTCAAATCCGCCTCGTTAATTTCTATGGGAGCATCTTCGATTTCTGGAACGACATCGACGCTCGCAAAGGAAGTATGCCGGCGTTTATTGGCATCAAAAGGGGAAATCCGGACGAGTCGGTGAACCCCTCTTTCGCAATCCAAATACCCGTAAGCGTGTTCGCCTGTGACGCGCAAAGTGACGGACTTGACCCCCGCTTCTTCGCCTTCTTGTATATCCATCACCTCAAACTGCCGTCCGGTTTTTTCCAGCCAGCGTTTATACATCCGCAGAAGCATATCCGCCCAGTCGCAGGACTCTGTCCCCCCCGCCCCCGCATGGATGGTGAAAAAACACGGGTTGCTGTCAAACTCTCCGTTGAGGAGCAGTTCAAGCTCGAACTTTGCGATTTCTGCGCCGATCTCCTTTTTTTCTTTTTCCACTTCGGAAAGAGCCTGGTTTTGCGCGTCGCCCGCCGCTTCTTCCCCCGCCAGTTCTTCCAAAATCGCCAAGTCGTCCACGCGCGATTGCAAGGCATCGAACGGAAGGATTTTTCTCTTCAATGCCGAGACATCCGCCATCATGGCCTGCGCAGCCTCGCGACGATCCCAAAAGGTTGGATCCGACATTTTTGCCTCTAGCTCTTCGAGGCGTTGTTTCAATCTCGCGTAGTCAAAGATACCTCCGCAACTCGCCCATGCGCCGGGCCAGTTCGGAGGTGGAAAGTAAGGTTTCGTTCGTCATGGTTTCTTGGGAGCTTCGGTGGAACTCTGCCGGTTTTCAAGCCGAAAAATCGTCTCCCCCGGCTTCATCAAATCCAGCTTGTCGCGGGCTATGTTTTCTACATAGGTGGGGTCGGTTTTAATCAGTTCTTTTTCTCTCGCCAAGCGCACCTGCTCGAGCTTCGCCTGCTGCTTTTGCTGTTCGATGCTTTCGAGGTTATTTTCCATCTCCCTCAACTGGAGCAACTGGGGCTGAAAAAGAAAATAAAGGAGCACCCCGACAATCAAAAAAATCCCCCACCAAAGCAAGCTGTTGACCCCCTTCCAAAAGGGCGTTTTCCGGCGACGGCGAAAAGAATCGTTCACGGTTTTTTTTCCTCTGCTTCGTTACCAGCGATCAAGATTTTTTGTAAAGCTCCGCGCCGGCTTCCACAAACTCCGCCGACTTCTTGGCAAGCCCCGCAGCGATCGCCGCGCCTTCCTCCACCCCTTGCTCTTCGGCAAAACGCCGCACATCTTCCGTGATTTTCATGGAGCAAAAATGCGGACCGCACATGGAACAAAAGTGGGCGGCCTTCGCGCCCTCGGACGGCAGGGTTTCATCGTGAAAAGCCCTGGCGGTTTCGGGGTCCAACCCGAGATTAAACTGGTCTTCCCAACGAAACTCGAAACGCGCTTTGCTCAAGGCGTTGTCGCGGTATTGCGCCCCCGGATGCCCCTTGGCCAAATCGGCCGCGTGCGCCGCAATTTTGTAAGCGATGACCCCGTCCTTCACATCCTGCCGGTCGGGCAACCCGAGGTGCTCCTTCGGCGTGACATAGCAAAGCATCGCGCACCCATACCAACCGATCATGGCAGCCCCGATCCCGCTGGTGATGTGGTCGTAGCCTGGCGCGATGTCGGTCGTGAGAGGCCCGAGCGTGTAGAACGGGGCTTCCCCGCACCACTCGAGCTGGTTGACCATGTTTTCTTCGATCATGTGAAGGGGGACATGGCCAGGCCCTTCGTTCATCACCTGCACGCCAAAATCCCACGCCCGGCGCGTCAGCTCCCCTTGCGTGCGCAACTCTGCGAACTGCGGCTCATCATTCGCATCCGCCAAAGAACCGGGACGCAACCCGTCTCCGATGGAAAAACAAATGTCGTAAGCGGCGCAAATCTCGCAAATTTCATCCCAGTGCTCGTAAAGGAAATTCTCGCGGTGATGCGCCAAACACCACTTCGCCATCACGCTCCCTCCGCGGGAAACAATCCCCGTCATCCTCCTCGCCGTCAAAGGGATATAACGGAGAAGAACCCCCGCATGAACCGTGAAATAATCCACCCCTTGCTCGGCTTGCTCGATCAGCGTGTCCCGAAAAATTTCCCACGAAAGCTCCTCGGCGCGACCCCCCACTTTTTCTAACGCCTGGTAAATGGGCACCGTCCCGATCGGCACGGGACTGTTCCGCAAAATCCACTCCCGCGTGAGATGGATGTTTTTTCCCGTGGACAAATCCATGACCGTATCGGCTCCCCACTTCGTCGCCCACCGCATCTTTTCAACTTCTTCTTCGATGCTGGAAGCAACGGCGCTGTTGCCGATGTTCGCGTTGATTTTCACCAAAAAATTTCTCCCGATAACCATGGGTTCAACCTCGGGATGGTTGATGTTTGCCGGGATGATGGCTCTGCCCGCCGCGACTTCTGCACGGACAAACTCGGGCGTAATCTCCGAGGGAATGCGCTGCGGAAAACGGCGGAACACGCTGGGCGTGAAGGGGCTATCGGGCAACTGCGCAGAGCCCGCGTGCTGCTTTTCGACCTTGTCCCTGCCCGCGTCGCCCGCCATATCCCGGATTTCCGAACGCTGAAAATTTTCGCGGAGGGCGATGAACTCCATCTCGGGTGTCACGATCCCTTGCCGGGCATACCAGAGTTGCGTGACAGGATGCCCCGCCGAAGCACGCCTCGGCCTCACCCTCGCCACCGGACATTGCAACAAGCTTTCCCCGGACTTTAACTTCGCGTGTTCCGAGGAAAGATACCCGTCGTCCAATGGCTTCACTTCCCGCGCCGGATACTCCTCGGTGTCCTCCCTCGCCTCGATCCATTTTTGGCGCAACGCCGGCAACCCCGTCTCGACAGAACCCGAAAACTCGGGGTCTCCCCACGGCCCGCTCGCATCGTAAACCCGGACAGGAGGGTTTTCTTCCATCTTCCCGTCAAACCCCTTCGTTGCACTGAGAGAAATTTCCCGCATCGGCACCGCCACGCTCGGGTGGATTTCTCCGGCAACATAAATGCGGCGGGAGTTGGGAAGGAAACTGGAATGGGGGGCACTGCTTTTGCTCTCTCGGTTGGGTTGGTTCATGGTTGCTGTAAATGCGTCTTTTCTACCCCCAAGAGCGCAAACCCGCAAACCCCAAAAACAAAAAGAACGAGATTTTTCTGCGCTGCCTCACGGCTTGGGCTGTGGCGCATACTGCGGGTTGTTCGTCTGCCCCGGCGTCGGCGACTGCCCCGGCATCGTCCCATACAAACCATGCGCAACAAACGCGGCATACCTCCGGGGACTCTGCAAAATAACATCCGCCGCCCCTTTCCCTGGCGCCTTGAGGTTGCCGAGCGCGTAAGTCACTGCGGATGCCGCAATTCCGGGTTCCGCGGAATCCAAAATACCATCCGCCGACCACATGATGTCCATGCTGGGGATATGGACGAGCTTGGAACGCACCCCGATCGTGATCGGGCGATACGGGCGATACAGTGGCATATCCGTAAAAACAACCCCCTGCACGGCGTGCTTCGCCTGCAAATGCTGGATGAGCTTTTGGGGGACGATCGAAGTCGATTCGATCTGCTCCGCCCCCACAACAGCCAACATTTCGCTCCGGCTGATTTGAACGATTTCCAACGGCAGCGCCTTCGCCAACTCCGCACGAAAAATCTCGTCCAAATCATTCACAGCCCCAGCCGTCGGGACCCTCGTGTAAATAGGCAACATCGCCACCCGCACAAAATCGGGAGGCCAATCAAACGGCGCGGCGGGAAGCCCGGAATTCGGGTCGTGGCTGACCGCCCCTTTCCCCGGTGCCGAAAGCGATGGCGCCATCTGGCTCTTGATCGCCGTATCGGCGGAACGCCCGTGCGGCGGGTTCGGTGCCACCGCCCCCGACCTCTGGGAATCCTTGCCTCCGGCGCACCCGAAAAACGCGAAACAAAAAATCGCAGAAAAAATCACGAGAAGTCCGCCCCGCACGGCTCCCCCTGAAAAAAAACCGGTTCCGCCCATTCCCCTAGGCAGTTTTTTCCCCGCGCGACACCTTTCCTCCCCGCCCGGCATCCCGGCGGCAGAAGAAAAAAACAAAAAACGCAATCGTTTCAATACAAGCAAGTTACGAAAAATCGAGGACATAGTCTGAAGCGGGTTAAGAAAGCAGGTTGAGCATGTGGCGGGGAATTTCCTGCAAAGGAACCATCTTCTCCGCCGCACCTAACTTCATCGCAGCATGAGGCATGCCAAACACCACGCAACTCGCTTCGTCTTGGGCGAATGTCCGCGCCCCGTTCTGCTTCAAATCCAACAAACCTTTCGCCCCGTCCTGCCCCATCCCTGTCAAAATCCCAGCTATTGCATGCTTGCCGACAATCGGTGCCGCCGACTGGAACAGCAAATCTACGGCGGGGCGCTGGTGCCATACTTTCGGCCCTTGCTTGAGATGGACGACATACCCCGCCCCCCCCGGTTTTTTCCCGAGCAACATGTGGTAGTCCCCCGGTGCCAGCAACGCCAAACCTGGACGCACCTCGTCCCCGTCCACCGCCTCGCGCACTTCCATCTGGCACAGATCGTTCAACCGCTTGGCAAACGCCGTAGAAAAATACGCGGGGATGTGCTGGACGATGCAGATGCCCGGCAAATTGTTCGGCAACATCGTCAATACATCTTTCAACGCTTCGGTCCCACCGGTCGATGCCCCGAGCAAAATGATGGAACGGGAATCTTTGACCACCCCCCGCCCGTCAAGCACCGCCGCACCAACCGCAGACACCGCAACCGCACTGGAAATTTTTCGCTCCGGAATGTCGGAAGTCAAACTGGCCGTCGCCATCACCGCATTCCTCTCCGCCTCGATCTTCGCCCGCTTTGCCGCATACCGGTGGCGCGCCGCATACGCACCTTTCACCTTGCGCACCAAATCATCGCCCAAATCCCCCACGGAATACGCCGAACCCGGCTTGGCCAAAACATCCACCGCACCAAAATCTAACGCCTCCATCGCTGGCCCCGACCCCTTCTGCGTCAAGGAACTCATGATGATGATGGGCATGGGCCGATACTTCATCATGATCTTCAAAAAACTGATGCCATCCATCCGGGGCATCTCGATGTCGAGGGTCAAAACATCGGGATCCAACTCGACGATTTTGTCTCTCGCCACATAGGGGTCGATCGCCGTCCCCACCACCTCGATTTCGGGGTCGGCGTTCAGGGCGTCGCTGACCAGTTTGCGGACAATCGCAGAATCGTCCACGACGAGCACCCGGATTTTCTGTTTCGAAAGCATATTATTTCCTTTCAGTCATCGGTTGGATGGAACCCTAAATTGCATCAAGCGGGACGGCGGTAAATGGCCGGATGCAACGCTTTAAGGTTATGGGTGACCCCGCTCAAACTTTCGGAATGCCCGATCATCAAAAACCCTCCAGGGACAAGGTGCTTGCTCAGGCGGTTCACCAAATGTTCCTGCGATGGCCGATCAAAATAAATCATGACATTCCTGCAAAAAATCACATGAAACAAATCGGTGAAGGGCCACTTCGAATCAAACAAGTTCAAATTGTGCCACCGGATTTTTTTCCGGATATCTTCTTTGATGCGGTATTGCCCGGAGTAAGGGCCGACGCCCTTCTGGAAAAAACGCCGTTTGATATCCTGTGGCAACTTGGAAACATGCTCCTCGGGATAAATACCTTTCTGTGCCCTTTCCAAGATCTGCCTCGATATGTCCGAGGAGTCTAGCTCCCAGTCAAACCCTTGATACACATCGCTTTGCAAAGCCAATGACATGGCGATGGAATAAGGCTCCTCGCCGGAAGAACACGCGGCACTCCAACAGCGCAGGCAACGCTCTCCCGCCCTTTTCTTCGATTCCAAAAATTCCTTGATCACGGTTTGCTCCAAAAATTCAAAGTGTTTCTCTTCACGGAAAAAGTAGGTGTGGTTGGTCGAAATGACATCGATCAGGTTCTTGACTTCTTCGAGGCCGTCTGGCGACTTCAACAGTTTGCAGTACTCGCGGTAATCCGCGATGTTGAGCGAGCGCAAACGCTTTCCAAGGCGCGCCGCCACCAGCTCTTTTTTGTCCGAACCCAAGTTGATTCGGCTGCAATCATAGACGAGTTTTCGGATGAGTTCGTAGTCAGCGTCGGAAGGTGCCATAAATTTGTTTCAGAAGAGATCAATCGCCGCTCATCCTCTCTCTTTTTTCCTTTCCCGTCAATCCGATTTCCCGCCCTTTCCTATTTTTGGCAAAAATCGTAATTCCCTTCCGGCAAAACAGTTGCGCCATTGCCTGAGGAGCCGCATTCCAGACCATCGCCTTGCGGATTAAACTTCCCAAGACCCGCCCATCCAAGGTAAGTTCCCAAAAACACCGACCTCTATGAAGAAGAAACTGGCCGTTATCATTCCAACTTTCCGCGAACGGGACAACCTCGCCATCGTCGTTGAGCGCCTCAAAAAACTCCTCGCCGACGACGAGTGGGAAATTGTTTTTGTGGACGATGATTCGCAAGACGGCTCCCTGGAGGAGTTTTTGCGGCTTTCGGGGGAAAATTCCCGCGTCCGCTTCCTGCGGAGAATCGGCCGCCGCGGGCTCTCCTCCGCTTGCATGGAAGGGATGTGCTCGACGGGCGCGGACTTCTTGGCGGTGATGGATGCCGACTTGCAACACGATGAGTCCATCCTCCCAAAAATGGTGGGGATTTTGCGGGAAAACCCTTCCGTGGACCTGGTCGTCGGAACCCGCTACTCGGGCGAAGGCGGTGTCGGAAATTGGGCGAAAAGCCGGCAGATGATCAGCAAGTTTGCCACTTGGATCGAAAAGTCTCTGATGCGTACGCCACTCTCGGACCCCATGAGCGGCTTCTTCGTTTTGCGCAGGGAAGTTTTTGAGGATTCGGCGCGACGCGTGACCGGAAAAGGGTTCAAAATTTTGTTGGACTTGGTGCTTTCTTCCCCCCGCCCACTGCAAATCCGCGAGGTCTCTTACACCTTCCGCCCCCGCGAACACGGCGAAAGCAAACTGGACATCATCGTGGGTCTGGAGTTCCTTCTCCTCCTCGCAGAAAAAATGTTCGGCCACCTAGTCCCGATCCGCTTTTTCCTCTACGGGTTGGTCGGCCTGAGCGGTCTAATCTTGCACTTGCTAATCCTCGGATTGCTGCATTCCGGCATGGGATGGCAATTTTCTGCCGCCCAATGGACGGCGACCGCAATCGCGATGATCTCGAATTTTTTGGTCAACAACACGCTGACTTACCGCCAACAAAGGCTCAAGGGCGCGGCGTTGCTCCCCGGTGCTGCCATCTACGCAATCATCTGCTGTTTCGGCGCTATCGCAAATGTGCAAGTGGCTGATTTCCTTTACGAAACAAAAATCCCATGGTGGTTTGCGGGAACCGTCGGTGCCGGGATCGGCGCGGTCTGGAACTACGCGGTCTCTTCGCAAATCGTCTGGACTTGGTTCCGCTCGCTCATGGCTTCCCGCCGCCCTTGACCCCGCAAAACCAACAGCGACCCGCCACGCCTATGCCGACTTCTCCCGCATCTTGGAAAACATGGGTTTCCTCGGCTGATGCCGCCGCCAAACGGTGGATGTTCGCCCTCCTCCCTCTGCTGGCGTTCTTCTATTACGGCGCGTATTTCCGTTCGGGCCTGGCTCTGACGGGCGAGGGCGGCACCAACGCCGTTTTAGCCCAGCGCCTGATGGAAGGATATGTCCCCCTCCACGATACCTTCTTGGGCTACAACCTGTTATGGTTTTATCCGCTCATGGGAATTTTTGAGTGGACGGGACCGAGCTACCTGGCGATGCGGGCGTTCTTTTTCTTCGTTTGCACGCTCTCCGCAATCTTGGGCGCAATCGTGGTTTCACGCGTAAGCCGCAGCGGACTCCTCGCCCTCGCCGCCGGCATCATCCTGGTCTTGATCCCAGGAATGATGTTCCGCAACTACATGGGTTTCATGGGCGTGCTAAACCAGTTGGCTCTCGTAAGTGCTTTTGCCCTACCTCTTTCCAACGAAAAACTGCGCCCTCTACTGATCGGCCTGGCGGGTGCCGCCCTCGGCCTCACCTACCTCATCCGCATCGAAGTAGGGTTGCTCCTAACCCCGGTTTTCTTCGGCCTTCTCTTCCTTTTCCCTCTCTGGCCGGGCCGCTTTCTCGCCCGTCTCCCGCACGCTCTCGCAGGCGGTGCCCTCGCCGTCGCCCTCTGGTCGCTAGTCCACCTGCCCACCGCCATCGACGCGTCGAACCGGGGTTACGCGGACTTCTTCTGGGGCCAATACACGAACTTCCCACGCTATATGTGGCAACTGCTCAACGACGCTTCCCAAAACCTCGGCACAAAAAAAACTACCGGAAAAACCGCGTCTCCCTCCGCCTCCTTCCTGCCCGTCAGCACGGGACAAACTTCCATCGCCGCAACATGGAAGCCACGCCCTCCGCTCTCGGATGTCGTTGCGGGAAAACGGGCTAGAGACCGCTACTTCGCCGCATCGCTCTACCTCCCCGCCGCGGTTTCTGCCCTTTTTCTCGCCGCTGGACTCGCCGCTCTCACCACCGCCTACATCAAGCGCGACGAACCCCTCCGAAACGATGCCCTCTGCGTCCTGACTCTCACGGCTTGCTCTCTCGCACTCTTCCCCCAATACTTCTTTTTCCGCCCAGACACCCCCCACCAGACGGAGTTCATGATCCCCTTCATCCCCGCCGTTTTGTCCGTCATGGCTCTCGCCCTGCGCCGCGCCGCCTCTTCAAAAACTCCGCTGGCAAAAACCACCGCATTCCTCTCGGTCACGATCGCCGTTCTAACGGTCTGGATCCACTTCGGCCATGCCTGGCCCAAAGAATCCGCAGGCACCATCGCCGCCAGAAAACAAAACTTCGGCGCATCCTTCCAAGCTCTGAACGGCGTGGATGTCTCCGTTTCCCCGGAAAACGCAAAACTTCTCGAAGGCCTCCGCGATGCCGTCCTTTCCCACTCCAAACCAGACGACTGGGTAATCGCTATCCCTTATTCCCCCACGATCAACCTGATGACTGCCCGCCGCAGCTACCTCTGGAACCTCTACATGGACGACTCGAACGAACACGGCAATTTCCAGTCCTACCAGATCGCACAAATCATCAAACACCGCCCCGCCGTCATCGTGATAGACAACCGCGATGTGAACAAAACGGAAGCATCGAGATTCCGCAACTGGGCATCGGAAATCTACGCCTTCGTCCGCGAGCACTACCGCTTGGCGGGCTCCTTCGGAAACAACGAGGTCTTTGTCTTGGAAGGTGCCCCGCTCCCTCTCCCCCCCCAACCTTCCGCCTGATCCCCCTCCCGTGAAAATCGCTTTCCTTTCGAGTTACGCCCATTTCGTCTTGGACGAATCTTCCAGCAAAACTTCGGGCGGTGCGGAATTGCAGGTCGCCCTCCTGGCTAAAGAACTCTCCAAACGCGGCGTGGAAACCACTCTCCTGAGCGGAGATACGGGACAACCAGACCTCGTGATTTTCCACGGCGTGCGGACCCGCAACGCGGGAAAATTCCACACGGGCAACCTCCAAGAAATGCTCGCCTCCATCCCTCGCGTCCTCTCCCTCATCAAGGAAGAACGCCCGGACTGGGTCTTCGTCCTCGGCTGGACGGCGTGGCTCTTCGTCCTCTGGGCGGCTCGGGCGCACCTCCACTTCAAACTGGGCTTCATCTGCGGCCTGGACACCGAGGTCAACGGGGAATTCGTCCGCGCTAACCCCCTCCGCGGCAGAATGTTCGACTTCGCCCTCCGCCGTTGCGACACCCGCTTTGCCATGACTCGCCTGCAAGAATCCCTCTTCCGCTCAAACGGGATGTCCTGCTCCCTCTACCGCAACCTCATCCTGCCCCGCCAATCCCCGCCAATCCAAAAAAAATCCGTGGACTTCCTCTGGGTCGCCCGCTGCCAACCCATCAAACGCCCCGCCCTCTTCCTGGATTTGGCGGACCGTTTGCCCCACGCAAAATTCGAGATGGTCTGCCCCCCCGAAAATCTCGCACTCTTCTCGGAAATCGAAAAACGGGCGCTCGCCACCCCAAACCTCACCTTCCACAAAAGCGTCCCTTACCACGCGATACAAGCCCGCTACGACGATGCCCGCATTTTTGTAAACACTTCGGAATGGGAAGGTTGGGCAAACAGCTTCATCCAGTCCGGCCAAGGCTCCACCGCCATCCTGTCCCTCTCCGTCCGCCCAGATACCCTCTTCGACGACTACGCTCTCGGCTCCTGCGCCGACAACGACAAAAACCATTTTTTCTCCCTCGCGGAAAAAATGTTTTCCTCCCCCGGAGAAACCTCCCTCATGGGCACAGAATCCGCCCGCTTCGTCCGCGAACTCCACGACAACGAAAAAGAAACTTCCGCCTTCCTCGACGGGCTTAGGAGCCGTTCATAAATCCTGAATCCGTGAGATAAATGCAAAGAAGCTCTGCAAGGCATTGGAGCGAAAAGGGTTGGAAAAAACCAAGGAATACCCATGGGTCTTTTGCGTGTTTTTTCCAAGCCTTTGCAGCCCAATTGATTGCAGAGATT
>DYNR01000314.1 GCA_020720945.1 Chthoniobacter flavus
CTCCTTCCTTTTTCCTTCTTTTCTCCGTCTTTTCGTTATTGTTCGCCTGCCCGTCATTGCGGGCATCGGATTTGCTGAAAGGGTTGAACGCGGCGGAAGTCGCGGCGATCGATCAGGGCAAGTTGCTTTACATTGCCCACGAAGTCCCGAATATGCCTTGGCCGCGTGCGGTCGTTTACCACTTCGTCGAGGCGTCGCCAAGGGAAGTCCTCGCCGTTTTTACCAACTACAACGCCGCGTCCGCCTACATCCCTAATGTGCTTCAATCGAAGGTCGTCAACGAGATAAGGCCTTGGGAAAAAGAGGTTTATTACGAGCTGGAGGTTCCCGTCCTCCCCAACGAAACCTATGTGGCAAAAAACCTTCTTTCGTTCGTGGACAACGGCAAGCAGATGGAGGTTTCTTGGACTGCGGCAAAGGCAAAGTTTTTCAAAAGCAGTGTAGGGAACCTCCGGGTCGAGGCGTATCGTTCGGGGACGCTGTTGCGTTACACAAACTTGGTGGATCCCGGTTCGCGCATCGCCGCGATTTTGCGTTCGACCGCCGAGGCGCAAGTCAAGGCGACGGTCACCGCCATCGTCAACCGCGTCCTCACCCTCAAGACGAAGCATCCGGCGGAAATGGCAAAAGAGCTAGAGACTTTCGACAAAATTTTGGAGACTCTTCCCGGTGCGAAAAAAAACTGAATTTTATCCTTGCTCGGAGCCGATTTTAATCTAGGTTTTCTCCTCCTATGGCAAAAACATCTTGGCTTGAGCGTAATAAACGCAAACAGAAAACTGTAGAGAAATACGCAGCGTTGCGTGCGGAGTTGAAGGCGAAAGGCGACTATGTCGGCTTGACGATGCTTCCGCGCGATGCGAGTCCGACCCGTCTGGTGAACCGTTGTCTGGTTTCCGGCAGGCGTCGTGCTTTCATGCGGCGTTTCAAACTTTCCCGTATCACCTTCCGCGAACTCGCTTCGTCAGGGCTTATCCCTGGCGTGACGAAATCGAGTTGGTAATTCCGCCGGTTTTTTTTGTTTCCTGCTGTTGCGGGTTTCGCTCGATCCGTTCGCCTTGGGGATGCCCGTCTCGCAGTTTTTTTGCGAGACTTCGCTCCTCGGGATTTTTTTCGGCTTCCGTTTCCCGCTTCGTTTCTCGTCTTTTTTTGTTCGTCTTTGTTATGCCGATTTACGAATACGAACTCGCTGATGGCGGAAGTTGCAAAATTTGCAAAGGGAAGTTCGAGTTGCGTCGCCCTGTTGACCGCCCCGCTTTGACCCATTGCCCGCTTTGCCGCAAACCCGTCCGCAAAGTCGTTTCCCAAGTCAACACGCCGAAGGTGACAAAGCCTCTTTCGGTTTCCGACGCGAAAAAAGCGGGTTTCACAATTTTTGAGAAAAGGGATGTAGGCGTTTACGAGAAGCTCTGATTGCTTCCTGCCTTCCATCCCGCACTGATGAATGCTTTTCTTTTTTTTCTTGCAGAAGTTCCGCCCTTTGCGGAGCCGGTAAAGTTTGTTTTTCTGAAACTCTGTGCCATCGGGGCACTGGTGCTGTTGAACGCTTTTTTTTCAGCCGCCGAGGTGGCTCTGGTTCGCATCCGCAGCACGCAGCTAGAAACGCTGATCGAAAAAGGCATCCCGCTTTCCGAGCAAGCCCGCTATATCGTGGCGAACCAAGACAAGTTCCTCCCGGCCACGCAACTTGGTATCTCTTTGGCTAGCATAGCGTTAGGGTGGCTCGGCATCCCGTTTTTGGCATCGCTTCTAGCATCCCCGCTTTCTTTTTTCGGGATTGCCCAAACTCCGTTTTCTCCGGTTTTTTGTTTTGCTGTTGCCCTGGTAGTCATCGCCTACGCCCACATTATCGCGGGGTCTTTGGTTCCAAAATCGCTGGCACTCCGCCATTCTCTGAATGTTTTGATTTGGACGGCGCGACCCCTGTCTTGGTTCTATTCCGCGCTGCGTCCTTTGGCGTGGTTTTTCGGAGCGAATGCGGGATTTTTCTTGCGCAATCTTTTCAGGAGCAAGCACGAAGAGGACTCGGAAAATTCCCACAGCGAAGAGGAGTTACGGGTGATTTTGGCGGAAAGCGGGGAGGAACCTTCCTTGGGGCGAGAAATTTTAATCAACGCCCTCGACTTCAAGCACCGCGTCGCGTTTGATGTGATGACCCCGCGTGGTGAAGTCATCTATCTCGATGTCGATGAACCATTTGACGAGCAAATCTCTGTCGCCATCCAGTCCAGGCACACGCGCTTCCCCCTTTGTCGCGGGCACATTGACGATGCGGTCGGATTGGCTCACATCAAAGATCTTTTGGCACTTTGCCAAGACGGCAACCAAAACCTTCTTTCTGTAAAAAGAGAGCTTCACCATGTTTCCGAGTTGATGCCGCTAGAAAAACTCCTCCGTTTTTTTCTCTCCAAGCAGATCCATCTGGCGGTCGTCGTGGACGAATACGGGAGTTCCCTTGGCATTGTTACCCTCGACAATGTCCTCGAAGAGTTGGTCGGTTCAATCAACGATGAGTTTGATGCGAAGGAGGAAAGTTCCATCCGGCAGATTGACGATAACGAATTTGAGGCGGACGGCAGTGCTGCCATTTACGAACTAGAAGACCTTTTGGAAGAAACTCTTGACGATTCGGATGTTAGCACCATTGGGGGATACATCACCGCTCGGTTGGGGCACATTCCCCACCGTGGAGAAGAGTTGGTATTCTCAAATTTTTTGGCAACAGTCAGCGAGAGCGATCCGAGACGAGTAATTCGCGTCCATTTCAAACGCTTATCGCCCGAGCAAAAAAATGGAGGCCATCAGGAGGTCTCTCCCGGAAATCAGTCCAAAG
>DYNR01000315.1 GCA_020720945.1 Chthoniobacter flavus
TTTTTTACATCCCGTAAGCACGAGAGATTTCCGCGCCGATTAGCTCCAGGCCCCGTTCTACGACATCGTCTTTCATCGCAAAACTGATTCTTATGCACTCGTGCCGATGCCGCCAAGAATCCGCGTCTTTTCCCAGCCCGAAAAAGAACGGTTCACCGGGGACGACCAGCACTTTTTTTTCTTTCAGTTTTTGGTAGAACTGCCTGGAATTGAGCGGGCAATCTGGGAGCCAAAGCCAGAGGAATAGGGCGCCTTCGGTTTCGTGCAAGGCGTAGGAAGATTCCTTCGGGAAGCAGTCCGCGACTTTCGCGCGGGCAAAGCGCATTTTTTTTTCGTAGTAAGGCCGGATAAAGTTTTGGGAAAGGTGCAAGAGCGTGCCATCTTCGATGAGGGGGCGGGTGATCGCTTGGCCGAAATTGCCGTTTGCGAGACCCGTGACGGCGGTCATGCTTGCGACGGCGCGAGCGATTTGTGGCTTTGCAACAACGACGGCGGTGCGGGTTCCAGGGAGGCCGAGTTTTGAGAGGCTGAAAACGAAAATGTGGTGGTCCGCCCAGAGTGGGGTGGTTTGGCGGAAGAGGATATTGGGGAACGGCAAGCCGTAGGCGTTGTCGATGATCAGGGGGATGCCCGCCTTTTTTGCCATGGCAGAGAGCTTCGAGATTTCCTCGTCATCGAGAACATTTCCGCTCGGGTTTGTGGGGCGCGAGACACAGTAAGCCGCGACCGTTTCATCCGTGGGAAGGACAGAAAAATCGATGTGGTATTTGAAGCCGTGGGGGCTGGTTTTTCGGATTTCTGGGATGCTTCCCGAAAGCGAACCAGGGGAGATTCCTTGGTTCGAGTAGCCGATGTATTCCGGCATGAGAGGGAAGTGGATTTTTCGTAGAGAGCCGGAGGGGGAGGTGCCTGCGAGCAAGTTGAAGAGGGCAAAAAATGCGGTTTGTCCTCCCCCTGTTACGGCGAGGTGGTCTTCGGTGATGTCCCATCCGTATTCTTTGCGCAGCATGGATGCGAGCGAACGGAGGAAGGAGGGATTCCCGCGTGGGGGGTCATAGACCGCCAGGGTTTTGCGGAGTGCGGCGGAGTCGGAAACCAGCTCTTTCATGCGGGTTTCCCAGACCGCTTCGACTTCAGGAATAAAGGCGGGGTTGCCGCCGCCGAGCATCAGGCAATCTTCGCCGCCGTCGGCCAGCGCGTGGCCGAGGTCTTCCATGAGTTCCTCGATGCCGCTGCCTGCGGCGACCCGTTCTCCAAAGTTTGACCAGAGTTGCATGGGGGAGGGTTATTGCGTTTTTTCCCGGAATGCGGCCAGGCGAGCGGCGGCGTTTGCCCATGTTTCGGCGTCTTCTGGGAGGAAGGTTTCGATGGGGAAAGAATTGCGGACGGTTTCGCGGAGATTGGAGAGCGAAGAGAGTTGTCCGGATGCGATGGCTTGGATGAGGAGGTTGCCGATGGCGGTCGCTTCGGAAGGGCCAGCGAAGACAGTCCTGCCTGTTGCGTTTGCTGCGAAGCGGTTGAGCAGGAGGCTTTTGCTACCGCCGCCGACGATGTGGAGTGTCGTGAATTTGCGTCCGGTGATTTCTTCGAGCAAGTCTAGGTTGAAGCGGTAGAGGAGAGCCAAGCTTTCCAAAATGCAGCGGGCGATGGGGCCCACGCCTTCGGGGATTGGCTGGTTCGTTTCTTTGCAATAGGCGGCGATTTTTTCCGGCATTTGACCGGGTTTTAAGAAGCGGGGATCATCGGGGTTGATGAGGGAGCGGAGGGGGGTGGCGGAGGTTGCTGCTGCCGTGATTTCGTCGTAAGAAACGGGGTTGCCCGCTTTTTCCCAAGAGCGTTTGCATTCCTGTAAAATCCAGAGGCCGACGATATTTTTCAGGAATCGGGTGGTGCCGCCGAAGCCGCCTTCGTTTGTGAAGTTGGCGGCGCGGACTTTTTCGTTGATGAGAGGGGAGGGGAGTTCTACGCCGATGAGCGACCAGGTGCCCGAGCTGAGGAACGCCCAGTTGTCGTTGTTTTCGGCAGGGACGGAGGCGACCGCAGCGCCCGTATCGTGCGAGCAGGTGGCGACGACCGAGCGGCAACGCAAGCCGGTTTCCTTGGCGATTTCTTCGGAGAGAGGGCCGAGCAGGGAGCCGGAGGGGACGATTTCGCCGAAGACTTCTGGGCGGAAGCCGAAGGCATCGATGAGAGGACGCGACCAAGAGCGGGAGCGGGGGTTGTAGATTTGCGTCGTGCTCGCCATGCTTTCCTCCACTTTTGCGATTCCGGAAAAGAGGTAGTTGTAGTAGTCGGCGACGAAGAGAAAACGCTCGGCGATTTGGGTCAAAGCGGGGCTGTTTTGGTGGTCGGAAAAGAGTTGGTAGAGCGTGTTGAAGGGCATGAATTGAAGCCCTGTTTCCTCGAAGATTTTTTCTTTGGAAACTTGTGCGGTCGCTTGTTCGTAGGCCGAGTCCACGCGTTCGTCCCGATAGACGAAGGAAGGGGCGAGCATGGGTTGACCTGCGCCCATCCAGATGTAGTCCACGCCCCAAGAGTCCACGCTCAAACTTTCGGTATCGATGCCGCGTGCGGCGATTTTTGAGAGACCGGTTTTCATTTCGCGGAACATGCCGAGGATGTCCCAGCGGAGGGAGTTGTCGATGCGGACGGGGAGGTTGAGGAAGCGGTGGATTTCCTCCATTTCGAGTTTTCCTTCGTGGAGAGTTCCGAGCATGACGCGACCGCTTTCGGCTCCGAGGTCGCAGGCGATGTAGTGGGTGGATTTCATTCGGTGAGGTAGTAGATTTTTGAGTTGTGTAGGAAGGGCAGCCAAGTTTGTTTTAACCCTGA
>DYNR01000316.1 GCA_020720945.1 Chthoniobacter flavus
ACGAAGCGGCTTCCGGGGAGGTTTTTGACCAGCCCGCGCATTTCTAGAGCGAGCAAGGTAGAAGAGACTTTATGGGAAGGCAATCCAGTTTTTACGATGATTTGATCGAAGAGCAGTTCGTCGGAGCCGAGGGCGAGGAAGACGAGGGATTCGGTTTCCGAGAGGTCGGCGGGAGATGGGGGGGGAGGGAGTTCGGGTTTTACGGGGAAGAGCAGGCCGAGGTCTTCCAAAATGTCTTCGGAGGAGGTGACGAGTTTTGCGCCGTTTTGGAGGAGGCGGTTGGAGCCGAAAGCGTTTGGGTTATCGATGCGTCCGGGGATGGCGTAGAGGGAGCGGCCTTGTTCGGCGGTTTGGGCGGCGCTGATGAGGGACCCGCTGCGGGTGCCGGCTTCGATGACGAGGGTGCCGAAGCTCAGGCCCGTGACGACGCGGTTGCGGATGGGAAAGGTTTGGCGGTCGGGAGGAGTTGCCATGGGAAACTCGCTCAAAACAGCGCCGTTGCCGTCTGCGATTTTTTCTGCGAGGGGGAGGTTTCTCGCGGGGTAGATATTGGCTAGTCCGCTGCCGATGACGGCGAGGGTGCGGCCTTTGGCGGCGAGGGCGGATTGGTGGGCGAGGGTATCGACACCGTGGGCGAGGCCGCTGGTGATGGTCAGTCCCGAGTAAGCGAGCTGGTAGGAAAGTTTTTTTGTGCAGTCTTGTGCGTAGGTCGTTGGTTTGCGGGTTCCTACGACGGCGATGGCGTGGTCATCGCGGGGGAGGAGCTCGCCGAGAAGGTAGAGGACGATGGGGGGATCGTAGATTTCTTTTAAGCGGGAGGGGTAGCGGGGGTCGTTTTGTGTGAGGATGGAAGCGTGCGATTTTTCCGCGAGGCGGAGCTCTTCTTCGAGGTGGACGGAGGATTGCCAAGAAGCGATGGAGCGGGCGGCATCTTTCGGGATGCCATCGATGTCGCGGAGGGTGTCTGCGGAGGCGGAAAGGACGGCTTGGGGGGAGCCTAGCGCGGACAGGAGCGTGCGGAGGCGCACGGGCCCCAGGCGGGGGATCATGTTGAGGGCAACGAAAGCTTCCGTGTCAGTCATGGAGGAAAGAAAGGGTTAGACCGAGCGGGCGACGAGGGCGGCGAGGTAGGGGAGGAGCTGTTTTTTTCTGGAGACGACCCCGGTCATTTTCCACATATGCTCGCGGATGTCCGGGTAGTCGATGAGGCGGGTGAAGGACGGTGTGCCGCGGAGCAGGAGGATCGAGTCTTGGGTGTTGATGTCCGTGACGAGGAGGCAGGAAAAGAAGAGGTCGTTTGCAGCGCGGTAGTCTTCGAGCGCATCGAGGAGGTTATCGGCTTTTTCCCAGAAGTGGGCGAAGGAGAGTTCTTCGATTTGGGCGATGCTGAACTTGCGGCCTTTTTCCTCGTAGGGTTTCATGTCTGCGGTGATGGCGGCTTGGGCGGACAGAGTGAGCAGCGGGGAGCCGACCGAGAAAATTTCGTTTGCGAGGTCTGCGGGGTTTTGGCCGGTGATGCTTTCGAGGTATTTCATCACATAGCGATCGACATCGGTCGTGGTGGGAGAAGTCAGGTTGAGGGTGTCGGTGAGGAGGCCGCACATGAGGAGGCCGGCGATGCCGCGGGGGATGGGTATGCCGGATTGTTCGAAGCAGGAGGCGACGATGGTGGAGGTGGAGCCGACGGGGCGGTTGAGGAAAAGGATCGGGGCATCGGTGGTGATGGTGCTGATGCGGTGGTGGTCGATGATTTCCAAGATGGGGATGAGTTCCGCGCCTGCGACGGCCTGGCTCATTTCGTTGTGGTCCACGAGGATGAGCTGGCGTTGGACGGGGCGGATGAAATCGCTTTTCGAGAGGATGCCGACGAGGCGGCCGTCCTCTTCGAGAACGGGGAAGGCGTAATCGTTGAGCATGGCGACATCGCGTTGCGCTTCCTCCAGAAGTGTCTCTGGGAGGAAGGATTTGAAGGAGTCTTCCTGGAGGAGGTGGGCTTGCATGGCGCTCCTGGAGAGGAGGACGGAAGTGGCTGTATCCCAAGGGCTTTCGATGAGTTGGGCGCCGACATGGTTGGCGGCTTCCACGAGGTCCGGGGGCATGTGCATCCCGCCGGTAAGGACGATGGCGCGGACGCCGAGCCCGATGGCCAGGCCGATGATGTCGCTGCGGTCGCCGACGAAAAGGACGGTCGTGTCCGGCTCGTCCATGTGGGCGACGCGGCTCGCGAAAGTTTCGGGGTTCATGGATGCGACGATGAGCGTGTATTGGCGCACCGAAGAGTCCAGGTTGTCGGTGATGCAGACTCCGTCAAAAGTGGCGGCGATGTCGGCGAGGGAGGCGGTGACTTCGCGGGCGCGGGTCCTGAAGTCGGCGGGCGGGAAAAGGTAGCGGCTGATTTTGAAGCTGGAGAGGAGGCCCGTGCATTTGCCGGCAGCATCGACGACGGGGATGCCGCGGAATTTTTTTTCGCCGATGTGGCTCAGGGATTCGATGATGGGGGCGTTGTCGCGGGTTTTGAAAACATTTTTTTCCATGACATCTTCGACGCGGGGGGAGACATCGCTGAAGAAGAGTGGCTCGGGGACACCGAATTTTTTGAGGGCGAAGGAGATGCGTTCGTTGAGGCTGCCGGCGCGGCCAGCGATGACACCTTCCATGCCGATGCGGGTTTTGTATTCCGCGTAGCCGATGGCGGCGACGACCGAGTCCATGTCCGGGTTTTTGTGTCCGATGACAATCGTTTTCATTGTAGGGAGCGAGGTGCGGGAGTGAAGGAGAAAGGGGGCGGTTTAGGGCATCGGGGCATCAGGGCGAGGGGTA
>DYNR01000317.1 GCA_020720945.1 Chthoniobacter flavus
TCGAGAGGGTTGCCTGCAGTGAGGATATCTGACCTTTCTACTTTTCAAACGCATGCTGCTCACCGACTAGTTTCCATTGTTCTGCAAGTGCTTTTGTTCTTGCGACCGCCGCTTCTTGATGCAGGTGGTATATGGTGTCAAAAAAGCGATCTGCAGGGAGCATCGAGTCGTAAGGCGATGCTACAACAGGTATGCCCAAGGACTCGACCCGATTTTGAAATCTTCGAAAAAATTCGCGGTTTTCCTGGTTTTCATATACGGGAAATAGACGCGTGTTGGGCCATGTGAAAACCAGCGTGATATGGTTGGATGCCGCCCAGTCACGGAACTCCACGAGAAAGGGAAAAAAACATTTCTCTGCTCTTCCGACAAGGTAGTCTGCCGTTTTACCAGCATCAAACTCTTGGACAGATGTTTGCCTAGCACAAAATTCCTGCGGAGAACTGCCTAGCATTTCGAGTCTGTTGATCTGGTAATCGCCGAGCTTGCTCATGATCGACGACGCATTGCGCATTTGCGTCTCGGCATGCGACCGCCAACTCTCAGCGGGGTGTAAAAAACCTGCAAAGAAAAAATCAGGCGGCGTACGAAACAGCGTTTCCATGAGAAAAACCGACCCGCCTGCCATGAGAAAATCTTGTTGACGCGGAAAGAGATAGCGCAGGGACTCTTGGTTTACCTGCTTCGGGTCACGAAAGTAATAATTCAATTCCGGCGCGAATAGCACGGTGTCTCCTGGCTTGGCAAACTCTCTCAGCTTGAACAAATAAAACGAAAGGGGCAAAGCACCATGGACACCGAAATTGAAAACAGGCATCGCGGCGGTTTCTTGCAAGACATCAGCGCGCAGACCGTAGAAAACATTCGAGCCACCGAGCAAGATGATTTTCGGGGAGGCGACCTCCTGAGCCAATTCCATTTTTTTATCCATCCACGCCCCCACAATTTGCGATGTATCATTCCAGTACACACCTTCCGCCGAACGCATGAGCGCAAACATCGAGAGCAAGGCGAAAACGAAAACCGAGGCGATCCCAGAGAAATAAGCGGCTAACTCCCGCAAACTAAGCGTCGGCGTGCCGACTATGGTTTCGCTATCCATATTGTCAAAAGTTGAAATATAAAAACTCGGAAGGCGCAAGCGAAAAACTTTGTTTGATCACCACGAGAAGCAAAAACCCGATCAATGCACCGTGAAAAAAATTTGGTTTCCACTGCCACCAGCAACACCTCCCAGATGCACTTTCCAATGTCGGCACATAACGCTGAAAGTAGCTCTGGGTTTTGGGTGCGACGAGGCAAAGTGCTGCCAAAAAAACGAGGAAAGGCCAGCGCAGGGATATGAACCAGAAACCCTCGGGGTAGGTGTAAGCACCTTCGCCTCCTGCGGAGTGTCCTGCCATGGAAGCCAAAATTTGGAGTGCTGAAGCCATGCTTTCTGCACGAAAAAAAACCCATGCCGCGACGACAGCCAGCATCGTGCAACTCCAGCCGAACACTCTCGCGAACCAGCCGAAACGAAGAAAACTCCTAGCAGCGAATTTCTCCAAAAGCGTATTCCACATATGGTTGGCCACCAGATAAAGCCCGTGTAACCCTCCCCAAGCGACAAATGTCCATCCCGCACCGTGCCAGAGCCCCCCGAGTAACATGGTCACAAAGAGGTTACGGTAGCGGAAAAAACTCCCCTGCCTGTTTCCCCCGAGGGGTATATAGAGGTAGTCGCGGAGAAAACGGGAAAGGGTGATGTGCCAGCGACGCCAGAACTCGACGACACTCGTGGCTCGATACGGTGCCGCAAAGTTCTCCGGAAGCTTGAAAGAAAAAATCCGAGCCAGCCCGATCGCCATATCGGAATAGCCAGAAAAGTCAAAATAAATCTGCAAGGTGTAAGCCAAAGACCCGCACCAACTTTGCTCGGCGGTAAAGGATAACCCCGCCCCCGCCGAACCAAAAAACCCGCTCGCCAACACTCCGCAAGAGTCCGCGAGCACCATCTTCTTGAAAAGACCGACCACGAAAATCGAAAGTCCTAACAGCAAATCCAATGGGACATTGCGGAGCGAAAAACCGCGCCGTAGCTGCGCGAGAATTTCGCCGTGGTGGATGATTGGTCCTGCGATTAGCTGCGGGA
This sequence comes from Chthoniobacter flavus, assembly GCA_020720945.1. Classification (GTDB taxonomy): domain Bacteria; phylum Verrucomicrobiota; class Verrucomicrobiia; order Chthoniobacterales; family DYNR01; genus DYNR01. Next base: position 2,135 of record DYNR01000317.1, read on the forward strand.
AAAAACTCACGAAAAATGCGTAGTCGAGAAACGAATGCCCCCTCGCCTGCCCGCGGTAGGAATCCACTAGATATGCGATTTGCTGAAATGTAAAAAAACTGATGCCCAGAGGCAAAAATACTTTTTCCATAGTCCAGCCGATTTGGAAAGCCTGGTTAATCGTATCGACGAAGAAATTCGCATATTTGTAATACCCCAAAAGCAGCAAGTTGACGCAAACACCCGCCGCAAGAAATCGGAAACGCGCTACCGCTCCCTTGCCGCACAAGGGATCCACGACTTTGCCGATAAGAAAATTTAAAAAGACCGAACCAAGCAAAATCGCAAGGTAGGGCGGGTTCCAGTATGCGTAAAATACGAACGACCCCAGCGTGACCCACGCCAGCGCAAAGCAGAACCTCTTCAAAAATACCAAAAGCAACCACCCCGAGAATACGGCGGGCAGCAGGTAAAAAAGGAATTCTTTGGAATGAAAAAGCATGGGTTGCCAGACGCGCAAAAGGGCAATTTTTTTCTGTTAAAACTTCCGATAAGCGGTGCGCAAATCTCAATCTTTTTGATCTTTCCTTCAATCCTTTTTTTCTTCCATTCTTCACTTCTTCACTTTTCCTGTGCGCCTGAAGGCGGGGAATGGGGTCAGTCAGGCGAGCTATGCCCTTCGGGCTCGCCCGCCTGCTTCAGATG
>DYNR01000060.1:0-2496 GCA_020720945.1 Chthoniobacter flavus
CCATGTGGGCGATGATATTTTCTCCAAACTCCGAACACTTGATCTGCGTGGCTCCGTCCATCAACCGCGCAAAATCATAAGTGACCCGCTTGCTCGCTATCGCCCCGTTCAACCCAAGCAAAATCAAATCGGCCGCTTCGTCCCATCCGAGATAGCGCAAAAGCATTTCGCCCGACAACACGACTGACCCCGGATTGACCATATCTTTGTCCGCGTATTTGGGCGCAGTGCCGTGCGTCGCCTCAAAAATGGCATGTCCCGTCAAATAATTGATATTGCCCCCCGGAGCGATCCCGATTCCCCCGACCTGAGCGGCCAAGGCATCGCTCAAATAATCGCCGTTCAAGTTCAAGGTCGCGATAACATCGAAGTCTTCGGGACGCGTAAGCACTTGCTGCAAAGCGATATCCGCTATTGCATCCTTGACCACCAACCCGCCGGCGGCCTCGGGTAACTTGCACCACGGCCCACCGTCGATCTCGGTCGCCCCAAACTCTTTCTTGGCAACCTCGTATCCCCAATCACGAAACGCGCCTTCGGTGAACTTCATGATATTCCCTTTATGAACCAGCGTCAGCGACTTGCGCTTTTGTTCGACCGCGTATTGCAAAGCGGAACGGACAAGACGCTCGGTCCCCGCCTTGCTGACCGGTTTGATCCCGACCCCAACCCCCGCCATATCCTCTTTCCCAAAACGGATTTTTTTAAACTCCTCGGGATAGCTCTTTTCTAAAAATGCCAGAGTCTCCATCGCCTTGGGCGACCCCGCCTCGAAATCGATCCCCGCATAAATATCTTCGGTGTTTTCCCGGAAAATCACCATGTCAACCTTCTCGGGGCGTTTGACTGGACTGGGAACCCCTTGAAAATACTGCACGGGGCGCAAACAAACATACAAGTCCAACAACTGCCGCAACGCGACATTGAGCGAACGGATTCCCCCGCCTACCGGTGTCGTCAGAGGTCCCTTGATCCCAACGAGATACTCTTGAAACGCCCGGATCGTATCGTCCGGCAACCAGTTGTCGAAACGCTTTTTCGCCGCCTCCCCCGCAAAAACTTCAAACCAAGAAATCTTTTTTTTCCCGCCGTAAGCTTTCTCAACGGCCGCATCAAAAACTTTTTCGCTCGCCGCCCAAATATCACGCCCCGTCCCGTCCCCGCGGATAAACGGAATCACCGGGCAATCCGGCACGACCAAAACACCGTTCGCTATCGAAATTTTTTCGCCTTCGGGTGGAGTCAAGTTGTCGTATGCCATAGAAACCGAATTCTAATGCTCCCCTTCTCGGTTTGCCAGCATTTTGTCACACCCAAAATCCTCGCGTGATTTGCAAATAAGACTGCGGTTTACGCGAGGAGCAGGAACTAGCAGTCCTCGTTTTTTTGGGCGATGGCTTCTCGGAAAGTTTTTCCTGGGGAGAAACGGACGGTTTGGGTTTCCGGGATTTCGATGGGGTCGCGTGTCGTCGGATGGAGCGTTTTTTTCGCTTTTCTGCAAATGGATTTGAAGGAACCGAAGCCGACGACCTGGACGGAACCCGTATTTTTAATTCCTTCGCAAATAGCTTCTAGGACGGCGTTTAGAACTTTTTCTCCCTCCGCCAACGATGTGTTCCCGAGCTTTTTGCACACCGAAGAAACAAGTTCTTTTTTGTTCATTGCGGGACGGGTGGGGCGGCGCGGTGGTGGAGGACTTCGACGGGGTGCAGAGTGACGAGGCCGCCAGTGATGTGTTCTTGCAAGAAGGGGACAAGTCGTTCGAGGTTCTCGCGCGAATCGATGATTTCAACGAGGAGCGGGAGGCTCGGGTTTAGCTGTAAAATTTTTGCGGAGTGGAGGTGGCTGGATGCGCCGAAGCCCATGGGGCTACGGAAAACTGTCGCACCGGCGATTTTTAACTCTTTGGCTTGCAAGATGATCGCTTCGTAGAGAGGTCGCCCGTCAAGGGAGTCCGTCTCGCTGATATAGATACGGAGGGAAAATGCGGTTTTTGGGAGTTGCATGAAAAATGTGGGGGGCTAACGGGGAGAGAGGGCGTTTGCCAAGATTAGCCCTGCCCATGTTCCCACCAAGCAGAGAAGGAGGGTGGCAAAGATATTGGCGAGGGCGTAGGCGGTTTGCCCGTCTGCGAGGAGGTTAATGGTATTGAGGCTGAAGGAGGAATAGGTCGTGTAACCGCCGAGAAAGCCGACCATGACGGCTTGGCGGATGAGGGGAGAAAGCAGGAAAGGAGCATCGGGCCCGGTCAATCCCGCAAAAAGACCGATGGCGAAACAACCGGAAACATTTGCGAAAAAAGTGCCCCAAGGCAAGGTGTCGCCGACGAGAAACGAGGCGATGCCATAGACGGCAAGGCGCGCTCCGACCCCTGCGGCACCGAAGAGCAAAACGACCAGATATTCGATCCACATAGGTCGGGGAGATACGGTCGGTCGCTGTTGTTTTTTTTAAGCGAAAAGCAGGAGGATTTTACGGCGTAGGCGTTGCCGTTGC
>DYNR01000060.1:2596-10880 GCA_020720945.1 Chthoniobacter flavus
GTGGGGGTCGGCGTGGCGGAAGAAGAGGGCGAGTCGGCTTCGGCCAGCGGGTCTTGGTCGGACGCACTCAGGAGCAGGTAGCCTTGGAGCTTGTTTGAGATAGGGTAGCGCAACTTTCCTCCGATGTTTTGTTGACCGGAAGCGGGGCCGCTGATTTGCAGGAACGCCTGTTCCGTGCCGCCTGCGCCCGAAGAGGCGGCCAAGACATTTTGCGGGGTTTTCCCGAAGAAAGGCGTAGTTTGGAAGTAGTTGCCCGAAAGGAGGGAGGTGGAGTAGTAAGCCTCTCCAGAAAAGGGATTTACCAAAACCGTGACGGAAGTGACAGTCCCGGCATCGGGGTCGATGAAGAAATATCCAAAGCTCGGTTTCGGGTAATTAACGGACTCTTCGATTTTTTTGAAATCCACCCTGTAAACTAAGACGGCGGCGTTTGCGGGTTGGCAGAGGGCGGCGAGGGAAACGATGCCGATGGAGAGGAGAAAGGCTAGGGAGCGTTTCCCGAGGGAAAGGAGGGAAGGAAGGGGAAGGCTTTTCATACGGAATCAATGTAATGCGGCAGGGGCGATTTGTCCAGAAAAAGGAAGGGCGAGGAGTGAAAAAAGGGAGAAGCGGCGGGGCGACCGTGGGATGGAAGCCCTTTTCTTTTTGCTTCAGGCGAGTGCTTCGATTTCTTTGGCTAGTGTGAAATCGGTCTCGGTCAAGCCGCCCAATGAGCGGGAGGAAGTGCAGATGCGGACGACATTCCAGCGAATATCAATGTCTGGGTAGTGGTCCAATTTCGCGGCGATGGCACCGAGTTTGTTGACGAAAGCCAGAGAGTGCGCGAAGGATTGGAAGGTGTATTCGCGGCGGAGTTCTTGGCGTCCGTGTTCGACAGACCATCCGGGGAGTTCTTGGAGAAGTTCTTCAATTTGCGAGAAGTCGATGAGAGGCATATAGGGAAGTTGTGCGGGTATGGTAGGAGAGAAAGCGGTGCGGAGGGAAGAAGAAAATGGTTGGTGAGCGAATCCTCTAAAGGGCGGAAAAGGGGGAGCAGAGGGCGGCGAGGCGTTTGGAGACGGTGGCGGAGATTTCGGCGGTATCGCCATCGTAGCGGAGAGAGAGGACGGTGCCTTCGCGGTGGAGGCGGGCCAAGAGGTCGGAACGCGAGGCGGGGACGCGGAGTTTGACCGTTCGCGTTTCCGGAGAAACGAAGTCCGAGATGCGGTCGATCAGGGTGTCGAAGCCTTCGCCGGAAAGCACGGAAACGAAGAGGGCATCCGGGTAGTGGTGGTGGAGAACGACGCGGGTGGAGGGGTCTTGGACTTTGTCCATTTTGTTGAAAACGACGAGAGTTTGTTTGGTGTCTGCGCCGAGTTCCGAAAGGACTTGCATGGTTGTTTCATAAAACTCCATGACTTTTGGGTGGGAGGCATCGAGGACATGGATAAGGAAATCGGCGAAGGCCGCTTCTTCGAGGGTGGCGTTAAAAGATTCGACGAGTTGGTGAGGGAGTTTGCGGATGAAGCCGACGGTGTCGGTGAGCAGGAGAGGTTGTTTGTTGGGGAGCGAAATTTTGCGGGTGGTGGTGTCGAGGGTGGCGAAGAGTTTGTCTTCGACGAGGACATTTGCGCCTGTGAGTTTGCGCAGGAGAGAGGATTTGCCGGCGTTGGTGTAGCCGACGATGGCGGCGTTTGGGACGGGGGTGCGTTTCCTGTCCTTGCGTTGGGTGGCGCGCGCCCGTTTGACCTCCTGCAATTCTTTTTTGAGGCGGTCGATTTGGCCGCGGATTTTTCGTTTGTCTTGTTCGAGTTGGCTTTCGCCTTCGCCTTTGGCACCGATGCCGCCACCTTGTTGTCCGAGGTGACTCCATGCACGGCTGAGGCGAGGGAGGGAGTAAGCCATCCGGGCGAGATCCACCTGGATGCGGGCTTCGCGGGTTTGGGCGCGTTTCCCGAAAATATCCAAGATGATTTCTTGCCGGTCGATGACGGTGATGCCGGTGAGTTTTTCCCAGTTTCTCTGCTGGGCCGGAGTCAGTTCGTTATCGAAAATCAGAACATCGCATTCGTGTTCGGCGAGGAGTGCTTTGATTTCTTCGGCCTTGCCAGTGCCTAGGAGGAATCGCGCGTGCGCTTCGCGGTGGTGGACTAAAGTGCGAGCTACAACAGGGATGCCAAGAGTGCGCACCAACTCTTCGAGTTCTTGCAATAAATCCTCGGCTTCTTCTTTTGCCGCAACATCTTGGAAGGCACCCAAGAGCAGTGCCCGCTCCACCATTTTTTCCTGTTCTTTGATCTGAAACATCCGCAAGAACGATACCGTCGATTTTCGGAAAAATCAAAGCTTTCTTGTTTTGCGTTTTAGGGAAGGGTGGACAAAAAATTACAAGGGACAATCGGGGAGAAGCCCGCGGTTTTGGGCGATGGCCAAGAGGACATAAAACTGGTCGGAAAGAAGCCCCTCGTAGCCGTTGGAACGCCCGTCCCACTGCGCCCAATCCTTGCCGCTAAAAATCCCGCCGAAGCAAATACCGCGATCAAAAGAATCCAAAATGGCATCTTCCATGCCGCGGACCGAAGGCACTCCGACTTTGCCCAAAGCGCGAATGTAAAAATAGGCTTGGCTCATCGTCGCGCCGCCGTTTTCGTAAAAACCAAAAGAATCCCAGCCATCGGCACGCTGGGGTTCGCCCAAGCCACAGGGGACGGTGAGACCTTTGCGGAGGTAGGGGAGCGTATCTGTGCAAATGCGCGTGTAATCTTCCCGCCGAATCGGAAGGAGATTGCCGGGCAATCCGTATTGGAAATGGAGGAACCCGACCTCTTCCCGTTTTGCTTCAAGCCGTTCCAGCACCGCTCGCTGTTGCTCCGCTGGGATCAGGTCGTAAACTACCCCCATGCCGTTGATGAAGAGAAAGGCGTAATCGTGGAGTTGCCCGTCGCGGCTACGCCAACCGCTGAGCCACCCGGTTTCGGGGTTGAAAAAACAGGGGAAATAGCTCGCACGAATCGCTTGGGCAGCAGTGCGGCAATGCACCGCCTCGCCTTCTTCCCCGAGTTGTTCGAGCATCTTGGCGGAGAGCGAAAAAGCGCGGTAGGCGAAGGCATTGACGAAGGCGTCCTTGTGCCCGAAGGCGATCACATCCCACCAGTTGCTCGACCAATGGTGCTCGCCACTGTTGCCGCTCCCATGCGGGCAGACGATCAAGCCGTCGGCAGGGTCTCTGTGCTGCTGGAGCCTCCCGGTCGCACGCAGCAAAAAAGGCCGCATTTTTTCCAGCCAAACGGGGTCGGGTTCCGCTGCCATCAGGGTGCCCGCCGCTATCAGCAGACTGGCATCGGAATCCAAAAAATAATCCCGCAGATACCCGTAGCCCAAGCCCCCGCGCAAGGCGAGCTCCACGGAATCGCGGCAGAGCCTCCGTGTGCTCACCCCTGCTTCGGCAGGCAGGGAAAAAGCCATATCGGCATAGGTGTGCTGGACGAAGTGGCAATTGAGCGAAGCGGCGTTGTTGCTCATCCCGTAGTATTCGGGACGAAACCCAAACACATTCGCCCAAGTGCGGCGGAAGGCTCGATGCTCGGCACGCACGGGGGCAGGTGCCAATACGATGGGGCGCAACCGCAAACGAAAACGGTGTTCCCCGACAACCGTGCGACATTCTCCCGAAGGTTGAGCGACAACCCCACACTCGATTCCCAACCACGACCTTTCCGCTTTGCGGTGGGTGTCCACACGACAACAAACCCCCTCTCCATCAATTAGTTCCAGCGCAAGCGTCCCGTAGTGCGGCGCATGGAAAAGAACCGGAAACTGCGCCCTGCCCATCGCTCCCTCAGTGTCGAGCGGCAACGGTGTCGGCAGCATGGCAACGATGGACTCCCTCAAATTCCAGACCCATCGCCAGACTTCTCCGGCCCAGAGCAGTTCCTCGCGCTCTACTTTCAGCAAAACATCGATCTCTAGGGCATCCTCTGAAAATGTAAAATGGTAATCTGCGCTGGCGTGATCGCCGATTTTAACTCCTCCGTATCGGAGCCCCTGCGACTCCACGGCGACCGTGCCGCCGCCCGCAAAATCGGCCGTGGTCACGCCGTGTGCGCCCTGCCAAAACGGGCCTGTCTTCGCCTCTGCCGCATTGCGGGAATGGGTCACAACAAGATTGGATTCCTCGCGTCCGCTTCTCTCCGAATCCCATGCAAACTCCAACATCGTTGGCCGCAACAGCGAAAAAATCGCCCGCATCCAACCGTTCCGAAACTCGACCCGCGAAGCCTCCATCCGGCGCATGACACCCGAAACCACCCCATCGGCGATCCCCGATGTTGTCAGTTGAGGGAACCATGGTGCTTCCCCAGAGAGCGGCGTCCCGTCCTCGGCAAACTCCCACAAAAACGAATCCCCCGCCGAAAAAAGCACAGTTTCAGCACGACTCGTCAAATCACGATGCCCAGCTCCACCATGATAAACCTCCAAAATCTCCATCTTGCACGCCCGGACCGGCACGGCAGGCGGTGCCCACTCCACACAGAAATTTTCCGTTTCCGGAATGTCTGCCATCTCCCAAACGGGCAACCACTCGGTCGCATCGTTCAAAAGCACGGAAACTCGCGCATGACGCGGCAAACAACGGTTCCCTTCGAGGCTGTAAAAAGGTTGGAAGCTCACGCCGCAAGGACGCTTGCCCATCGGAAATGTATCCAGACGCACAAGGCTGTGCCCGATCGCGCCATCATCTGCAATTTGCCGATCCGCACGACGGTAAAAAATGCAGTTTTCGTGTTTCATAGCTTTGTCATCCATACAGTCGTGATTCTCTCTGATCGGTTGAAGCCTCAATTCCCTGCTTCATTCGAGGGCATAGACATAACCATCATCGGAACCGACGACAACAGCGTTTCCGCTTGGGGCTGGGGACGAATAGACGGGACCGCCGGTTGCAAATTTCCATGCAATCGCACCGTCCTTTTTATTGATCCCGTAAATCATCTTGTCCTGACCGCCGACAAATAAAAGTTCTCCAGACCCGAGTGCTGGCGAGGAGGAGACGGGGCCTCCCGTAATTGTTTTCCACAGGAGAGTGCCGGTATTGCTGTCCAAGGCATAAACATGTTTGTCCACCTGCCCGAAATAGACGGCTTTATCATCTACGGAAATCGAAGAAATCCCGGGGTGCTGGTTGTCCCAAAGTTTTTCTCCGGCCTGTTGGAAACGCCATTTCATATTGAGTTTACTACTTTTTTTTGTATTGCCTTTCCCATACTCGATCATGTCAAAAGCCACGATTCCGTTGATGTAGGAAAAGCAAATCCCCCCGCGGGCGGCGGGCGTGAAAATGGCATTATCGATACCTCCATCAATTTCATAATACCGCCTCTCGGTCAGCACATCCACCAAGACGGTCGCTTGGCTGCCACGGAAAAAAGTCAGCAATCCCCGGTGCATCAGAATCGAAGACCCTCCCTTCCCGGTGCTCCCGCCATCTCGGTAACGCCAAACCTCCCGTCCATCGGCAATATCCACCCCGATCACATTTTTGAGGGGGAGACCGTAAAAGAGAATTCCCTCAAGCTTTTTTCCGTCGCGATCCGTTATGGTTTCGCCTTGCAAAACCAGAGGCGAGTCATCCGAAAACATTCCTGGCACCGACCAAACTTTTTCGCCAGTTTCAGCATTCAGAGCAAAGACGCCCTTTGCATTGATGAAAAAAACCTTGCCTGAGCAGACAGCCGGAGACGAGCGGACGGGGGCACCTGCGGAAAATTTCCACTTTTCCTTTCCGGAAGCCAAATCCAAGGCATAAAAATTCTTGTCATCGCTACCGATATAAACCGTCCCGTCCACGATGACCGGTGAAGAACGAACCAGCCCGCCGGTTTTGAATTTCCACTTTAGCTGTGGCTCCTTGACAGGGCCCGTCGAGGTGTATTCGCCAGTGCGGGCGATGTTTCCCCGCCAGATTTGATCCTGGAGCAAAGGGCTATCGGCTTGCGCCAAGGGATGGATTAACAAGAAAAGCAGCAATGATTTCAGAAATGATTTTTTCATAAAATTCTCCTTATTTAGTATCGAAGATGGTGGTGTCTAGCTCGAGCACCTTTACGGGAAGGTATGGTGGTGTCTCTTTAGGATGGGTATCCTTTTCACAGCGGATCACCCGGAACCCGATTTCCGGCGAAGCAAAAGGCACCAGCGATTCATGCGGTAGCCGTATGCCGCTACCCAGCTCCATCATCTTTTTGGACTCCACAGCATTCGTGCGGAAGGAGCCGCCTCCCACCGCTGGCGCCTTTTCTCCCCGCGGATTATCCACAAGGTAGTAAGAGGCTCCTTTGCCAATAGCCCATTCAAACACATTTCCAGCCATGTCGTAGAGTCCCCATGCATTGGGTTTTTTCTGTTTCACGCCCTGGGTCTTGTCTCCGCTGTTCTCGGCAATCCACGCATAGTCGGTTGCTGGTTCCTTGCCCCATGGATACACTTTTTGCTGATTGTTACCGGCACGGTAGGCATATTCCCACTCCCATTCGCTCGGCAAACGGTAGCCGTCAACATCCCATCGAGAAAAGATATCTTGGACACCGAGGTCAGGCAGACGCTGTTGGGTCATTCGTTTGTCTGGGTTTTCCATGCGGAACCGCCTGCATACTTTGAAAACCTGCGTCGTTTCGGCATCTGTATAATAGACGGGCGTTTTGCCCTGCATTTCGGAAAGGGCGTTGCACCAGAGCATGGCATCCAAATGCGACATCTGCGTTGCCGGTTCGTCTTGAGAAAAGCCCGTGCCAAGATCGCTCCAGTCCATGCTTCCCAGATCCCCGTCGCGATCGAACGAATAACCCTTTCCGACCGCCCAAGCATAGACTTTTTTCCATTGGTCGAAAGTGATCTCGGTTTCCGCCATGAAAAAGGGGTTGATTTTGATCGTGGCATCATCGGCCCGGAGGTAGGAACCTCCAGGGACGGAGATCATCTTCAAGCCCGGATCGCCCGCCGCTGTTTCCAAGGACAGAGGCACGAAACGCTTCTTCCACTGTTCGATTGCCACGGCGGTATCGGCGGGCTGTTTCCCACGGGAACGCACTACAAAGAAGCCCTCTGCCGCCTGAGGCATCTCAGCGGCGGTGGCAGGTCGAAACCCGTCCGCATTCCACTTCACAAACACCTCCGGATGCCAGTCCCTCTTGTCTGAGAGTTGACGGTTCACCACCACCCGCAGAACCTCCTTGCATTCGGCGTCGCTGTAAAAAACGGGTTCTAGTCCCTCATGCTCGGAGAGAGCGTTGCACCAAGCCACCGCATCCAACCAAGTGATATCCGTCACAGGTTCCGATGTCGTGTGTTGTTTGTCATCCGTGAACATCGCCCCCATGTCCCCGTCTCGGTCGTAGATGTAGGACTCGTGAATGGCATACTGGTTGCGGTTGCTCCAGCGGTAAATCTCCCGCCACTCGCCGTAGGAAACGGGACTTTCCGTCATTTCTCCGCCGCCCGCAATCGGCTTCATTTTTAACAAATGCGAGGGGGTTGCCGGGCGGTTCACCACCGCGTCCATCGTGAACCCATACCACTTGACCCAGAGCGAAGCTCTTCCGAGCGTCGGCTTGGCGATATACCACCCTGCCGCCTGAATATCAGTGAACTCCTTCTTCTCAAATTTTGCCTTTTTGGGGTCGAACTCGATAGCGTAGGGAGCGGCAAGCCCGTATTCTGCCCACAGGGTTTCCGAAGGCTTCATCGTGTAAAGCGTATGGGCTTTTCCGCCGAATGTTTTTTCCGTGATATAAAACTTACCGCCTTCTTGAACGACGAAGCGCCCCTCCTCATATTCTTTCCAATAGCGGGAAATATACACCCCTATGACACTGTTCGCATCAAAGCTCACGGGATATTTGTCGCCACCGTTGCGAAAGTCCTCTTTTTTCCAAAGCCAGACCCCGAAGGTGCGCACGGCACTCTTGCCGCCCTCGACCGCATACGAGTGAAGGTTGAAATCATCCCTCAATTCATGGTTGAGGTTGATGCCGCCTTCCTGCCAGTTCGGTTTTCGATGCGCCCAGAACGAAACCGCACCGCCGTAGAATTTGGCGCTGTTTCCCTTGTGGTTGTAAAACGCTCCCGTGGGGTTGTAAGGAGAATCCATGGAAAACTCGTAATACGCCATCGAGTCTGGATCCGTTTGTCCATCCCCGTCCACATCCACCGGGCATTCGCCATCTTTGGAACCCTTGAAAAGCAAGGTCGCTTGTTTTGCGCGGTAAGTGGGCAACCCCTGCACACCGCCCTGCCAGCAATAATCGTC
>DYNR01000318.1 GCA_020720945.1 Chthoniobacter flavus
GAACATAGAAAAATCGTGGAAATTGGAGGTTTTTTATCGGAAGTGCAGTGCTACTAGATACAGTACCGCAAACTTATTCCCCTTAACTCTACCCCCTCCTTCTCCTGATTCAATCGGCAGGAGAAAGTTATTTTTGTAAGCCGTTGCATTTTTCACCTCGTTTTTCGCGGTCGGACATCTGCCACAATCGTAAGGGGGAGCTCTCCCGAAGAAACCGTTTTTGCAAATCTCCTCATTTCCTGATTTGCAAAAAAACCATGCTTGCCTTACGCTCCACTTCGCTATGGTTGAAATAACAGTAAAATATCTCGGCGACTTGCGCTGCGAAGCGACCCACGGCCCTTCGGGCAAAACTCTCGTGACCGATGCCCCCGTGGACAACGAAGGCAAAGGCGAATCGTTTTCTCCTACCGACTTGGCCGCCACCTCCCTCGGCGCTTGCCTGATGACCATCATGGGCATCGTCGCCCGCCGCCACGAAATCGACATGGCAGGCACGACCCTCAATGTCCGAAAAATCATGAGCGCGGAAGCCCCCAGAAAAATCGCCCGCATCGAAGTCGCCTTCAACATCCCCTTGCCCCCCGACCACCCGAAACGGCAACTCCTGGAATCCGCCTCTCGCTCCTGCCCAGTCCACCTCAGCCTCCACCCGGACATCCAACAAGATTTCGTCTTCGATTGGACGGGGCTTCCTTCCTCCTAACCCCCTCGGGAACAATGGCTTCCTCTTCCTCCTCTCCAAAAAACTACGACCTCCTGCGTCCCGGCGTTTTCCTTTCCAACCGTTACAAACTTTTGGAACGAATCCCCCGCTGGGTGGCCCAACGCCGGATGCGCGCCCAGTCGATCAACGGGGAAAAAACCACGCAACTCCTGTTCTTCGATTCCTCGCCCGAAGAAATCGAAGCCTTCGCCCTGAGCATCAAATCGCTCGCCGGCCTCCAGCAACCGAACATCCTCCCCCTGCTTTCGGCGGAAATCTTGAAAGACTTCCCCGCCATCACCGCAAAATTTATCGACGGCCCGACCCTGCGGGAACACCTGGACCACGAAGGCCCGCTCCCGCCAGAAGAAGCCCGACAAATCTTCGCATCCATCTTGGAAGCAACCCGTTGCATCGCTTCTCGCGGCTTGCCTGTCCCTGCGATCCTCCCAGAAACAATCCTTCTCTCCCCCTCAAAAGACCGCAGGACTCCCGTCCTTTTTCCCCTCGTCCTCCCCTCGTTCCCTCCTCCGCCAGCAAACGGCATCGCCCGCACATTCCGCGATTTTCTTTTTGAAATCACCACAAACCAGCCACCCCCAGCCAACTACGAAACCGCGGTAATCCACCGCCTCCCCCCGCCCGCCCGCAAACCCTGGCAAGCCCTCTTCGTCCCCGAACCCGAAGAATCCCTGCTCCAAACCATCGCGGAAACCCCCATCGATTCCGCTCCCCTCGCCCCCATCAGCGCAGATGCAGCCATCCGCTCTTCCCAAGAAAACTCCCAACCCTCCGCGACCTCCACGAAATCTACGATCTCTACGCCTTCCGAACCCCGCCTCGCCGAACGCTCTCCTTCTTTTTCCCTCCCCGCATCCGCTGTGCCGCCCCCAAACGCATCCCTTTCTAAACCAACAACTTCAAAACAAAAAAAACGATCTTCGTCCAACGGCGACCCCCGCTTTTTTCCCGCCGTTTCAGCCGTCGCCGCCCTCGCCACCGCCGCCTTTGTCGGCTGGTTCTGCTGGAGCGCCATCGAAGCAATCGCCCCCCATCCCCCTCCGCCCTCCTCCCTGCCCCTCGCCCAACAAAACCACCAAAACGCCCTGACCGCCACCCCCTCCCAACTCCGGGCACTGGACGAAATGCCGCAAGACGCAAAAGACAAGCCCGGCTCCGCGATGGAAGAATGGGCGGTTTACCACAAAAAATACAGCGACAACCCCGCCGTCAATTCGGCTTTCATCGCCTACCTTGCGGGAATGGAACCCCACATCCCCGCCCTCCGGCGCGGACAGATGCCAGCCGCCTTCTCCGCCCTCGAAAAAACTGCCGACGGCGGGTTCGCCCCCGCCCGCTTCCTCCTCGCCCAAGTCCTCTGGGGCAAGGAAACCCAACGCTCCGAACGACTTATGATCGACCTCGCCCGCAACGGTTACGCCCCGTCCCGCGAATGGTGCGAAACCCGGCTCATCGATTGGAAACCCTGATATGCCTGCAAAACTCCCTGCCACCTCCTTTGTCACCAGCTCTCCCGACATCGGATCCTGCCCGCCCCCATCGCTGCCAGAATTCGCCCTCATCGGCCGCTCGAATGTCGGCAAATCGACTCTCCTCAACCTCCTGGCATCCCAAAAAGCTCTCGCAAAAGTCTCCGCCACCCCAGGCCGCACCCGCCTCATCAATTTTTTCCTCATCAACAACGCTTACTTCCTCGTGGACTTGCCGGGCTACGGCTTCGCAAAAGCAGGAAAAAAAGACCGCTCGAACCTAGAGTCCGCCATCTCGGGCTACTTGCTCGAACGCCCCTCCCTCTACAACACCCTCGTCCTGATCGATTCCCGCCTCCCCCCACAAAAAATCGATTTGGAGTTCGTCGCTTGGCTTGCGGAAATCGCTCGCCCTTTCTCCCTCGTTTTCACAAAAACAGACAAACTCAACGCCGCTCCCGCAGCCAAAAACCGCGCCGATTTTCTCGCTGCAATCGCACCCAACGAACCCCAGGTTTTTGCCACCTCCTCGGTCAAAAAAACAGGGGTCGGCGAACTCCGCGCCTTCTTGTCCTCTGCCGCGAAAGCCCCCGCACCCCCTCCCCGCGAAGAG
>DYNR01000061.1 GCA_020720945.1 Chthoniobacter flavus
CGATGTTTTTGGGCGGGCTTTGGCGGTTTGCAGCGGTTTTTTTATCAGCTTGGGTTTTTATGTTTTATCCGGTGGTTGCCGGAGGGATTCTATCTCACGGATTCAGGTCAAAAATTGAAGCCGAAGCCGAATTGGAGAGCACCGGCGGGGTCGCCATCCTTGCGGACTAGGTTGTAGCCGTAATCGATGCGGACGGCACCGATGGGGGTGTAGAAGCGCATTCCCATGCCTGGGGCGACGCGGGTTTCGTCCCAGGCGTAATCCTGCGGGGTGAGCGAGAGGTTGCCGAAATCCACGAAGCCCACCGTGTAGAGGGGACCCCAGACGGGGAGTTGCATTTCCAAATTGGTTTGCCAGAAAAATTCGCCACCGAGAGGGTTGCCGCCTTCGTCGCGCGGAGCCATGCCATCGAGTTGGAAGCTGCGGACAGAGTCTGGGCCGCCCAAGAAAAAGCGTTCGGGGGCAGGGACGGGACCTGTGCCAGAAAACGGGAAGATCGAACCGATTTTGTGGTTGGCGAAAAAGAAGGGGACGAAGGCGCGTTCCGGGGTTATTTTTTTTAGGGGGAGGTAAAAGGCGGCTTGGGCTTCTGGTTTGAAAAAGTTTAGGTCGCCGCCGAGGGTTTGGGAAGCCAGCGCCAGATCGTATTTTAAGAGGAAGCCTTGCATCGGAGAAATCGGGTCGTTTCTCCTGTCCAGAGTTTGTCCCCATCCGAGCATCCCGACGGTGTAATTCGTTTCTTTGGAAAGGTTTGCGGTTTCGCCGTAGATGGTCGTATCGAAGACGCTGCGCAAGACATACTGGAGGCGGAACCCCGTTTCGTTCGGTGTTTGGAAAACCCGTTCTACGCCCAAGACCCCGCCCGCGATGGTTGCTTTGTAGCCCGGCCATGATTGGTCGGAGTAAAAGGTGCCGATGCTTCCTGCCAGTTCCGATTGGAAGAGGAAAGGGTCTTTGAGAGCGGCTTGGGCGCTGTAGCCCTTGGTCGAAGCTTCCGCTTTGATATTCAAGTGGTTGAGGGTTCCGAGAAAATTGCGGTCCGTGTAATCGAGAGAGCCGAAGAGCAGGAGCCATTCGCTGAAGCCCAAGGTGGCGCGGAGCTGTTTTGCTTTCGCTTCTTCGACGGAAATATCGAGTTGCAGCGAGCCGTCTGGGGAGGGTTGTGGGGCGACATCGATTTTTGAAAAAGCGCCGGTGAACCAGAGGCGGCGGTTGGCTTCGCGCAATTGGGAAGCGTTGTAGGGTTCGCCTTGGCGGAGGCCTAGGGTGCTCAAGATGGCGGAGGTTTTTGTTTTGTGTTGGCCGCTGATGCGGATGGCACCTAGACGGTAGAGGTTGCCGGGGCGGGCGCGGATAAGGAGGTGGACATCCCCGTTTTTTTCATTGGTAGAGGCGATGATTTCGGCTTCGGCTGCGAAGAACCCGCGGTCGCGCAAGAGGCGGAGGAGTTGCCCGCGCAGGAGCAAGTCTTCGTCCGGTGTGTAGGGGTGGTGCAAAGAATCGGCGAAAAAATTTTTTGGGATGTCTAGGCTGTCCGGGCAGCCTTCCGTGCGGATGGAACGGACGATAAAGCAGGGACCGGATTCGATCCAGAAGGTGACATCGCGGGTGCCGGGGATTTTGGCGGGTTCCGAGGAAGAGGTGACGCGGGCGGCGAGGTAGCCTTTTTGCAAGAGGCTTTGGGCGAGGGCGGCGGCGGCTTCTTCGTTGGCGAATTCCACGAAGCGGAGTTTGCCGAAGAGCGAGCGGGCGGAGCGGCGGAGGGAGGCGGTGACGATGTCGGTCATCCGTTCGGCAGGAAACGGCGAAGAACCTTCAAAGCGGATTTGTCCCAAGGCGACTCCTGGGCCTTCCGAAATCGAAAGGAGGGCAGAGCCAGCGGGGGCGTTGTAGGAGTAATCCACCTCGGCTTCCCAGAAGCCTTGTTCCTCGTAAAATTCGCGGACAAAAAAAGCGGCGTCATCGGCATCCATGCGGGTCAGTTTGCCGCCGGTTTTTACCTCGTAGTGGCGGAGGGCGCGCAGGATTCGTTCTTTTGGGAAGGTGGAATTGCCTTCAAATGAGAGGGTTGCGGGAGGGGAGGGGGGGGAAGCAAAAGCGGGGAGAGAGGGGAGGGCGCAGGCGAGCAGCAAGAGGAGCGGGAAAAAATTCATCTGCGTCGCATGGCGGAATTTTTTTTTGTGTTAGCGGAAGCGGAGGGTGTAGGTGATGCCGCCGCCCAAGAAGCCGTAGCCGTCTCTTTCCGAAAAAACCGAGAGCTGTTCGGTTGCCCGGAATTCGCCACGGAGCGAAGGCTTCATTCCTGGAATGCTCGGGGGGGCGGTGACGACTTGCACGCGGTTGAGGAGGGAATCCAAGTCGATGCCCTCGGGTTCGACTTGGCGCGCCAAGGTTTTCAAAACCAGCAGGCTGCCTTGGCCGATGGCGGCTTCCCCTAGGGCAGGGCCGCCGGTGGGTCCGGGAGCGATGCCGGCGGTCAGGAGGAGGATGATCGCTTCTTTCGAGAGCGGGGGATCCGAGCGGAGAATCAGGTTTTTATCTTCGAGGGGGCCTTGGGCCAACATGAGAATGTCGTAGTTTAAGATTTTCGAGTATCCTTGGATGTCGAGGTAAGGCGAGCGCGGGGAGTCCTCGCGGAAATAAATTTTACCTTCGGGAATCGAGACGACGGAAAAAGGCAAGTAGGCGCGGGTTTTGTAGAGGGTGATTTCGCCGGTGAGACGGGGGTCGGAAAGGGAGCCGCCGAGGTGGAGGTCGGGCAAAATTTCGCCGTTGGCGATATTGCCGACGATGAGAAAGGGGGAGGCATTTCCGATTTTTAGATCCAGCTTCCAGTTGCCTAGAGGGAGGGGAACTTTGCCCGAGAAATCGGGGAGTAGCAAGGGGGCGTTGTTATCGGTTTGGACCGATTGCAAGATGGGGGTAATTTCCATGCGTTGGTAGATCCTGCCATCGGCGAAGAGGAGGGAACCGGAGAGGGTGCCATCGAGCAGAGAGCCTCGGGCGTGGAGGTCGAGGTCCGCGCGGAGGCGGAGGCGGCGGTCGCGTTGGAGGAGGATTTGTTTCCCGGAAACGGCGATGTCGCATTTCGGGTCCGAGGGATTTTCGAATGAGCCGCCGCCAGAAATTTCAAAGGGGCCTGCGCCGATTTCGCCGCCCGTATTTTCGAGATGGAAGGAGGTGCCATCGAAGCGGCAGGAGCCGTGGAAGTTTTTCAGCGAAGGGAGCTGGCGGTGGATTTCTAGTTCGCCGTCGCGCCAGTGGATTGCGCCAGCGATGGTGGGAGCGGCGAGAGAATTTCCAAGGTGGACTTCGCCGTCCAGGGTTCCGCGGAGTTTTTTTGCGGAAGGCAGGAAGGGGTGGAAGATAGAAAAGTCCGTTTTTGGGAGGAAGATTTTTCCGTCCAACGAGCCCGTGGGATCGTCCCATTCGAGTTTGCCGTCGCGGATGCGAAAGCCGAAGGGGAAGGTCAAGTCCACGGAAAGAGGGTCGAGTTTCGGGACTTCGATGGTTCCTCGGATTTTTCCAGAGCCGTTTTCCGCCGTGAGAGAAAGTTCGGTTTTTGGCGAGAGGACGGGGGCGTTTTTTTCGTTGGAAGCCAGGTTGGCGAAGGAGCCAGAAATGGAAATGACGGGGGCATCGAGGGAGCCGTAGGCGGATGCGTCCAGTTTTCCTGTTCCGCCCAGAGGGGATTTTTGCCCGAAGAGCGCGATGGTTTCCGCGATGTCCAGAGAGCCGGTTTGGAGTTTTAGGAAGAGTTCGCCGTCGGGGATAAATGCGTTTTCTTTCGATGTTCCGTTCCAGAGGCAGAGGGGGTTCCAAGGCAGGTAGAGTTGGCCGTCCACGAGCGGTTTGCCGTTGTTGCTGAGGGAGATTTGGTCGGCGAAAACGCCCGCGCCGCCTGCCGAGAGAATCCAGGAAAGAGAAAAAGCGTTTTGGCGTAAGAGGCACTGGCTGAAGAAGATATTATCGGGGGAATAAGTTGCGGCGAGTTTTCCTGTGAGTCCGGCGGGGAAGGGCGGGGCGCAGAGTTTTTCAAAGTCGGCGCGGATGGCACCCGAGTGGGCTTGGGGGGAGCCATCGCCTTGCCATTCCGCGTGGAGGGAGCCAGAGACGGAGTTGCCCGAGGAAGAGTCGAAGAAGGCAGGGGAGTAAACGGATAGATCCGAAAGGGAAGCGGAAATTTTGCCTTCGTAGAGGAAGGGGGCGGTCAGGTGGAGTTGGCCGGCGAGAGCCAGCGAGTCGTTTCCGTTTTTCCATGCGAAGGATTCGACCGATAATTCTTTGCCGCGGAAAACGGCGTGGGTGGAGAAAGAGCCAAAGGGGGTTCCTTTCCATTGTAGGGATTCGCCGGAGGCGGAGACATCGCCTTGGGCCGTTCCGCCCGATGCGGAAACAGCGGCTTGGAGTTTCATTTTGCCTGCGGTGTTTTTCAGTTGGTCACCGGCGAGAGCGGAAAGCGAGGAAAGGTTTTCGATTTGGGCATCGAGCTTCAGGCGGGCTTCCGCATTTTTCCAGTTTCCGTCGGCAGGCCATCCGGCGGAACCCGAAGCGGCGATGCGGTTTTCTTTTTGCTCGAGAAGAAATTCGGAAAGCTCCACGGAACGGTCTTTGATTTGTCCTCCGATGACGAGCGATTCCCACCCACGGTTTTCCCAGGAGACATTTTTTGCCTGCAATCGGAGGGAGAATTGCCCGTCTAGCGGGGTGTCGAGGCGACCTCGGAAGCGGAGTTTTGCGTTCGAGATTTCGCCTTGCACGGCTCCGTCTAGGCCGAGGGTTTCTTGGAAGCTACGGACGGGTAGTTTGCCTGTCCAGAGGGTGGAGTCGGCGGTCGGCATTCCATCCTTTGCGCCGAACACGGTATCCGAGCGGAGCCAGCCACCGAAGGCATCGAACTCCGCGGAGAGGAAGGTTTTTGCGGGGTCAATTTGGAGAGCGCGGAGAGTCCACCCTTCCCAGAGAGGGAGGGCGGCGATGTAGGCGACCCCGTTTTTCCATGCGGTGGTGCCGTCCCAGGGAGGTATTTCTTGGAACGAATTACTGGTTTGGAGGAAGCCGCCCGCCATGGAGATTTTTCCGTTTTTATCTTCCAAGAAGTTCGCGTCCAAGGATTTGAGGAAAAAGTAAGCACCGTCGGTGAGAACCAGCAACTCGTCGATTTGGAAATCCATCCGTTCGGGAAAAATACGGTGGAGCCAGCCGAGGACGGTCTGGTATTCCTCGTCGGAAAAACTCGGCAGCGGGGCCATCGGCGGGATGCAGCCTTCCCGGTAGTCGAGGACGGCCTGGATGCCGGTGATGGAAAGACGGGAAACCAGGCGTTTGCGGTCTGTCGCGATTTGCCAGAGCGAGCGGGGAGCTATTTCGAGGCGGTCGATGCGCACCGCCATTCTGGTTTTTTCCGGGGAACCTGGGACGGGAACAAGCACCAGGTTTTTGATTAAAAGCGGGGAACCGATACCGCCATCGATCGTCGCATTGCGGACAGAAAAACCGGCGTCTTTTGCCACTTTTTCCAGAGAGTTGCGGACGAAGTAATCCAGCGCTGGTTTTTGAAAAAAGAAGAGGCACGCGGCGATGGCACCCGCCAGCAAGAGCAGAAATCCCAAGAGCGGGAAGCGTTTGCGTTTTGCGGGAGAAGGGAGCGATTCGTTCATAAGGTAGAGAGAGAGAAGAAGAGGGGGGAAGAGGCAGGGAAGCAACATCGTGCCGAAGGGGATCGGCGAGAGAAGAGAAAAAGCGTTGGGCGAAGGCAGTTCATCGGCGGTGTAGAACTACCGATTTCTCGGGAGTTGTTCAACTTAAAAACCGTGGGTTTTGGTGGCGGAAAAGCGACGGGAGGAGGCGTTTCACAACCATTGACGGCATTCACTCCAACCTTCGCTCACGCCGCCTGAACTGCCCGTTCCATTTCTTCTGGGGAAGAGGATGGAGGGGGTTATTCTCGCATCGCGAGGATGGCGGCAGAATAGTCGTTTGCCCGGAAAAGGGAGGTGCCTGCAACCATTACTTCTGCCCCCGCATCGCGGCACTCTTTTGCTGTGGCTGCATTGATTCCTCCGTCCACTTCGATCAAAAAAGAAAGGTTTTCGTCGGTTCTCCATGCGGAAGCCGTTTTGATTTTTTCGAGCATTTCGCGAAGAAAAGGTTGTCCGCCGAAGCCGGGGACAACAGTCATGATTAAGAGCAAATCCAATTGTTTCAGATAGGGGCGGACGCCTGCGATATCGGTGGCGGGACTGATGGCGAGACCCGCTTTTTTTCCCGCATTGCGCACGCGTGCAAGAGTTTCGGAAACATCGTGCTTGGCCTCCAAATGCGAGGTTACGATGTGGGCAGAGGGAAGGTAGCGATCGAGGTAATGGTCGGGGCGTTCGATCATCAGGTGGACATCTACGGGGAGGGAAGAGTTGCGGGCGGCGGCATCGACGAATGCGCTGCCGAAAGAAATGTTATCCACGAAGTGGCCGTCCATGACATCGCAGTGTAGCCAGTCGGCACCGGCGGTTTCTACTTTTTTAACTTCTTCGCCGAGGCGGGAAAAGTCGCAGGCGAGGATGGAAGGGGCGATGATCGAAGGAGCGGGATTCACGGGAGATAGAGAAGGGTTATGTTTTTTTGAAACGGGGAGGGGAGGGGGATTGGGTTCCGTTTTTTGTTTTTTGGTGAGTGCGGATGCTGTTTGAAGACCCAAAGTTTGAAGTGGTGCGCGATACAGGGTTTGAACCTGTGACCCCTACAGTGTCAATGTAGTGCTCTACCGCTGAGCTAACCGCGCATGGGCAAATCCAAGAGAGACGGAAACTAGCGAGAGGAGCGCGTGTTTGCAAGCCTTTTTTTTCGACCCCCGCAATTTTTTTCGTTTCAAAAAGGGCAGGCGTTGTTTTTCTTTTGTCGCAAGCATTTGAAGGAGAGAGGGTTTGGGATTTTGAGGCTCTGCCTTGGCTGTTTTTTGAGCAGGGACAGAGTGGGCGTGAGCGTTTGAGAATCCCGGCAGTTTCAGTAGCGTTTCTCCAAATTTTTGAGGCGGCTTTCGGTTTCCGCATTTTCTTTTTTTCGGCGCCAGCGAACCATCCACCAAGCCGATGCGAGGACAAGAGGAAGGAATATCCATTTCCAAGACATTCCTTCTTTTGGCGGGAGTTGGCGCGTGCTGACCGCGATTCTTTCCGATTCCGCCACGCATTCTCCTTTTTTTCCTAGCTGCACGATTTTCACCACGGCACCGCCTCCCGGCGGCAGACCGAAAAATGTCGCCCTCATTTTTTCGCCTTCCAGCGATGCCAATTGCGCGTTTTCCATCGTCCGCCACAATTCGATTGGAGCACCGTTCGGTGCAATGTCCATGATGCGCCGTTGGATTTCCATGTTTTCCTTGCCCGCGTATTCGCTTTCCCATTCCAGAACGACGGAGTTTGTGGTTTGAGAAATCACCGTCATGCCGACGGTTTCGATGTAGGGCGTGATCTGGAATTTGCCGCCTTTTTTTCCGGGGGTTTGGGAGGTGGTTCGCTGGGTGCCCGTCTTTGGGATTCCGGAGGCTTCGCCCGCATTTGGCCGATCGGGTGTGGCTGCTGGAGCCGGAGCATTTTCCTCTTTTTCTTTTTGCTGAGAAAAGCCGTTCCAGGCGGTTTCCGATTTTCCGGAAACCACGGTTGCGCGCAGGGTCAACTCGCAAAGTTCCGAGCCGTAGCGCAAAGAAAGTCGGCGCTCGATAACTCCTTGCGCCACGGGCAGGAAGTGAACGGTCAACTCTTTTTGGGATTCGGCAGGAATGGAAAAATTTTGCGGGCCATCGACTTTGACCTGCGGGGGAACATTTAAGCTCACCGCTGCCGGCACCCCGCCTGTATTTCGGATCACCACCTTTTGCTCGCTGTCTTCTTTTGGTTTTATCTGCCCGAATCGGACGATGCCATCGCCCTCTGTTTCTAGCTTTGCGGGAACGGGATACACCAAAAAACCAACGGTGGAATTCCCCATAGGATGCGCGATGCGAATTGCGCCGTTCGCCCCCCCGCGGAACCCTTCCGCAACGGTTACAGGCAAGCGCCACGAAACTCCTGGCGGGATTTCTATTTGGGGTGGGACGACCACGCCAGGGTCGGCCGAGACATGGATTGTCATGGGTTCGCCCGTCTGGTTTTTGAGTTCGATGGATGCTTCTTTTTTGCCCGCGTCGTGATAGAGCTCGATTTTGTAAGGCGTGCATTTTAGGGCATCGAGACCTTCTCCTTTTAAGCGGACGAGCAGTTTCGGATTGTGGGAAAAATGGAGCGCTCCCCAATACTCTTTTTCTTCCGAAGGGGCAAAACGCAGTGGAATCAAAATCGCTTCGCCGCCTTTGATTTCGTAGGTGGTGTTTCCCGCCAAGTCCCAACCACTATCAACCTTCATTTTTCCGCTTAAAGTTGCGCCTCCAGAATTGGCTAAAGTCATTTGCAAAACTCCTTCTTTTCCGACGATGACTTTCCCGAAATCCATATCGCCGGGGGGGACGAAAACTGCGGGGCGTTCTTTGACTTTGATCCGGACTCTGGCTTGGGCGGAAACGGGAGTTCCCGCCGCTTGCACCGCATAAAAAAATTCATCGTTTGCGGGGGTAGTCCCACCTCCGTGTTTGTAAATGACGATGCCGTTGCCTGCGGTATCGGTCTGGACTTCGGAAATCGTCCCGAGCTTGGGTTGGGAGCGCAAAATGTAATCATTTTTCGAGTATCGGCCTCGGGCTACCAGCGGGATTTTTACGCTTTCTCCCCGAAAGACTTCCACATCCACCGGTTGCGCCATCGGAGGAGGAGGCTCCGTTTCTACGGGCTTTTTCTTTGCGGCGTGCCCTTCGGTTGCGATGAACAGCAGGAGCGCTGCCCAAAAAAATAAATATCTGTGCATGGTCACTATCTAGCGAGAATTCTCGTTGATTTGAAGGATATTAAACGGTATTGCAGAATTAAAAAATGCGAACTTTCTTAACAGCCTCTACGGATATGCCCGCCCGCTCTCGACTGCTCGTTCTTGTCTGCTTGCTGACTTTCGCTTCCGTTCCCCACTCTTTTTGCGGGGACACGGGCGGAAAAGTTTGCGGCGATTCTCCCCAGTGCCCGGCTTCGGACCTCGTCGGAACCCAGGCGAAACCGAAGGTAATGCCCCGCGTCCTCCAAAAGGCAACTGCCGATAATACAAGTCTTTACATCTCTTTACAAAAGCAGCGGGCGTGGTTTTTCGTCGATCAGGAAGTCGCGATTGATTCTCCGATTTCGAGCGGGAAGCAGGCGGCGATGACCCCGAAAGGTGCGTTTTCGGTTTCCGAAAAATTGGAAAAACGGGAATCCGCCACCTACGGGGATTTTGTTGACCGCAAGGGGAATCCGATTCGCGTGGCGGTTAGCAGCAAGTTGGATTCTGCGCCGAGCGGAACCCTTTTTCGTTCGACCCCAGTCAACTACTACTTGGCTCTTGGCAACACCGGACCCGCCATCCACGCCGGTCATTTGCCAGGTTATCCCGCCGCGCACTCGAATGTCCGTCTGCCAGAGGAAATCGCCCGTCTCATTTTTGAACAAACGAAAATCGGAACCCCCGTCACCATCGGGGATTGAATTTTCTTAGTCGTCAATCCATGGAATGTTCTTGCACAGCGATCGCCCTTTGGAAAACCCGTTTTTCGGAAACCAGTTTGATCGTGACTTGGCTGACCGCATCGCAAGGAAAGATCAAGACATCCGCCCGCGGCGTTTTGAGTCCGAGGGGAGCGCTCAGCGGGCGCGTCGATCTTTTCCACGAAACCCGTATCGTTTGGAATCCCGCCCGCAAAGGGGAAATCCACACCTTGCGGGAAGCGGAAGTTTTTCGCCCCTTTCGTCCGGCGGCACCTTCGCACACGACGCTTTTGGCCGCTTCCTATTTCGCGTCGCTCACCGATTTGACCTCCCATTCTGCGGATCCTTCCCCTGAAATCCACGACCTTCTGAAAAGGGCACTCGGTTTCTTGCGGGACAACCCGCCATCCCTCCGCGCCATCGTTCACTTCGAAAAAGAGCTTGCTTCCGCTTTGGGCATTTTTTCCCCCGCCACAAAACGCGCACCCGTCGATGTCCTCGCCGACTACGCGGGCAAAATTCCCACGCTCCGGCATTCCTTGATCGCACAAATTTCCGCTTGATTATTTTTTACTACCCATGAGCTTCGACCTTCCACCTTCTTACGCTATCGCGCTTCTCCTGCTTCTGTCTTTTTTGCTTTTCGCCGCAGAAGTTTTCCTGCCCGGACTCGTTCTCGGAAGTCTCGGTGCCATTTCAGCAATCACGGCAATCGCTTGGTGTTATGCGACTTACGGAATGGCCGTCGGCTCTTTCACCCTCCTCGGAACGCTGGTTCTCGGCACGGTTCTCTTCTTGATTTACCTCCAAAATTTCCAGCGGTTGCCCTTTGCGAGACGGTTGGTGAACCGCGCTTCAACCACTGGAGAGTCCTCGGAACCCAAAGATCCCCTGCTCGGAAAAACAGGGATTTCTCTTTCGCCCTTGCGCCCTTCTGGAATCGCAAAAATTGATGGGCGTCGGCTCGATGTTGTCGCAGAAACTTCTTTCATCGAATCGGGCGTAAAAATTCAGATCGTGGAAATCGACGGTTCGCGGATCGTTGTCCGCGGCCCGCAAAGCCCGGCATCCTGATTCGTTCAAACCGGAGAGGAAAGGAGAATCGCAGGCTACGGTCGGGACACTGGCGCCCCTTCCTGTTTTTTCGTTACTTTTCCTTTGTTTTTCCGCAAAAGAATGCGATGCTCTCCAGACCCTGAATCAGTGAGCTAACTGCGGTGAATCTCTGCAATCAATTGGG
>DYNR01000319.1 GCA_020720945.1 Chthoniobacter flavus
TCTTCCTTCTGCCTTTCTTCCTTCTACTACCAAGGGTCCGAAAGCCCGGAGCGAAACGCCAAAATCTTTGGCAACCAACGAGTTCCCAACAAACGGTCGCAAACGGAAAATGGCACCGCCGCCAAACTGGCAGGGTTGCGCCACGGCGCAAAACCAAACGAACGCAACAGCAACTTGTCCGCTTCGGCATACCTCCCGTGCCGGTAAAGGTTGCGCGCCGCATTTTCCCATTGCTGCGAAAACACTTCCGCCCGATGCCTCGCCCCGTAAGCCCCGATCCCTTCCCCGTGCTTTTCCAAAAAATATTCGGTGGACACCACCGTCGCATCGGGTGCCGACGGAGAGTTTTCGTGGATGCGCACCAAAGGCTCTTCCAAAACATTCACCGGATACTTCCCGGCAATCCGCAACATCCAATCCCAATCTTCCAAAACCCGCAAACGCTCATCCTGTCCCCCGATTTCTTCGAGCACCTTTCTTCGGACCAGCGGCGTGCTGGCCCCGTGAAAACTCTGGGCAAAATGCAATCGCTTCTTCCAATCCCGTGCGCCGCCCTCTCCTGCAACGCACCGCTCCCGCCCGTCCCGCAACACGAACCAATGCCCGCAAGCACAGGCACCGACCTCCGGATTTCTCTCCATATAAGCAAGTTGCAACGCTATTTTCCCTGGGAGCCACTCGTCGTCCGTATCGAGAAACGCCAAGTATTCCCCCGCCGCCATCCGCATTGCCGCATTGCGGGCGGATGCCGCCCCGCGGTTTTCTGGCAGCCTCGCAAC
The DNA here is from genome assembly GCA_020720945.1 of Chthoniobacter flavus. GTDB lineage: Bacteria > Verrucomicrobiota > Verrucomicrobiia > Chthoniobacterales > DYNR01 > DYNR01. The sequence continues at coordinate 780 of DYNR01000319.1, forward strand.
TTTTGCGGAAGGGAACCTGCCGAGCAACACCTCCACCGTGTCATCCGTGGACGCATCGTCCCCCACCAAAATTTCAAACGGGAAACCCTCCTGGCACAAAACGCTATCCAGCGCCCGCAGAATGCTTTTAGACCGGTTGTAGGCGGGAATGATAACGCTGACCAACGGCATAAAATCTCCCGGAAATCCCCTCTTAAACTTAGCGGTTGCGCAAGTGCGGAAACAAAATCACATCGCGGATGGATTCCGCGCCCGTGAGCATCATGACGAGGCGGTCAATCCCGATGCCGATACCTCCGGCGGGCGGCATCCCGTATTCCAATGCCAAAAGAAACTCTTCGTCCACTTTGTGGGTCTCCCCGCCGGATTGCTCTTCGAGCCTCCTGCGCTGCACGACCGGATCGTTCAACTCCGAATACCCCGGCGATATTTCCTGCCCGTTGATGACCAGTTCGTAAACTTCGACGGTTTCCGGGTTCCCCGGCGAAAGCTTCGCCAAAGGAACCAGCTCTTTGGGGCAATGCGTGACAAACAGAGGGTCCATCGTTTTTTCCTCCACGCACTTCTCGAAAAGATGCTGGGTCACTTCGTAATCTTCGGCGCAATGCGTGATGTCCAAACCCATGGCCACGGCCCGCGCCCTGCGCTCTTCGGGAGAAATCTCATACCACTCGGGAACCACCCCGCGAATCAAATCCGCGTAAGCCGCCCTCCTCCACGGACGGGCCAACTGGATTGTTTTCACGACTTCGCCCTCGGCGTTCCGGTGCTCGATCGCCAACCCGCCGCACACCTTCTCCGCAATCGAACAAACCATTTCCTCCACAAGATCGGCCATGATGGAAAAATCCGCAAACGCACAATACGCTTCGAGCATCGTAAACTCGGGGTTGTGCCGCCTCGAAATTCCTTCGTTCCGAAAATTGCGGTTCAGCTCAAACACCTTCGGGAACCCACCGACCAAAAGCCTCTTCAAATAAAGCTCGGGCGCAATCCGCAAAAACAAATCCATGTCGAGCGCGTTGTGGTGCGTCTGGAACGGTGCAGCCGCCGCCCCCCCCGCCACCGCCTGCATCATCGGGGTCTCAACTTCGAGAAAACCCTTGGCTTCCAAAAAGTTCCGGATTTCCCGGACAATCCGGATGCGCTTCTCAAACACGGCGCGGCTCTCCGCGTTCGCGATCAAATCGAGATACCTCTGCCGGTATTTGATTTCGGCATCCGCCACCCCGTGCCACTTGTCGGGCAACGGGCGCAAAGACTTCGACAGCACCTCGAACTTCCTGGCATGCACCGTAGGCTCCCCCATCTTCGTCAAAAAGCACTCGCCTTCCACCCCGATAAAATCCCCTATGTCAAGCTGCTTAAAAATCGTAAACTCTTCTTCCCCAACCTCTTTCCCGTTGAGATATACTTGGATGCGCCCCGTGAAATCCGAAAGATCCAGGAACTGGCTTTTCCCCATGTTCCTGTGCGCGGTAATCCTCCCGGCAACCCGCACAACTTTCCCTTCCGCAAACTCCGCCGCCACCTGCCCGACGCTACCGTCCGCCGGAAATGCCGCGCCAAACCCGTCCACCCCAGACGCGTTGAGTTTTTCGAGCTTCTGCCGGCGGACCGCTATCAATTCGTGTAAAGAGGACTGTTCCATAAAAATCTCCCATTAGAAAACCTCTCCTGAACGCATTTGGCAAGACAGACCTTCCACCTCCCGAGTTTTTGCATTCAAAAGAAGAACCGACGGGCAAAAAAAAATCCGCCGGAAGGGGAAGAGAAAAAGAGAAAAGTGGTAAGAGAAAAAGGGATGGTTAGCCACTGCGTGCGGGAGAAGGGGTTGGCGGGATTCAGACTCCTGAATGCTGAATTCTGAATACTCTCCCCCCAACAGTCTCTCCCCCTCTTATTCTGCCGGGGAGGCTTTTTGGCGGTGGAAGGTGCTGGTGGGTGGAGGCGATGTTGCGATGCAAGGGCGGGAAGTCGTGCCTTCCCGTCCAGAGCGG
>DYNR01000320.1 GCA_020720945.1 Chthoniobacter flavus
GTCTCTGTGGTTCATCCCCCCAATCTGCAATCTACCTTCTGCAATCTGCAATTCTTCCCTTACTTTTCGCTATTGAACTTCTTGAGCACCAGCGGCAACAAACTGCTTTTCACAAACTCCTCGATCTTCGGGCGGACGATCGGAAACACGAAAACCCCGAGCTTCCAAACTAGGCCAAACAGGGAAAACCCCTTCCTCTTCTTCTCCCCCTGCCCCGCCTTCTTCTCCACAACCGCCTCCGAAACAACGACTTCTTGCGCCCCCTCCCCGCGTTCCTTCTTCGGCCTCCCTCCGACAAGCCGGGCCAAAAGAAAAATTCCGACCCCCGCCCCCGCCACCCAAATATAAGGGTTCCGCCGAACCTTCGCCCGCAGCTTCCCCGCAAAATCCAACTCTTCAATCAATGCGGCCTTGCTCCGCACCAACGCCTTACGCGCCTCCAACAACTCTTGCTGAAACTTTGACTTCTCGTTCATCGGTTCCCTTCCTTACCTGAAACAGCATTTCCTGAAACAACAAACGACTCTCCGGCAAGCATCGCGACATCCCTGCCAACCTCCTGCGAAAGCGCCGAAAAAACGGGTTTCTTCACCCCTTCCCTCACCCGCCACGCACAAAATGCAACCAAAAGAAAATGCGCGACCGAGTATGCCAACGCGATCCAATACCATTCCAGCCCAAACAAAACCCCGCAAAGAAACGCTAAAAACAACAGAAAAAACACATACCCAAAAACGGCGAAAATCAACCCCGCCACCACGAATACGAAAACACGCAGATAGACCCCCGCCGCTTCCCGCGCCTCCAAATGCAGCAACCCGAAAAAAGCGGAAAAATAACGGGCGACCGAAGCTGCATAACCCTGCACAACGGCACCGACCCCTTGGGCGCCGGCGGGTTTCCCCGCCGACGATATTCCTGATTCCATGAGAACCTGGAAAAAATTAACGCCGGGAAACGAGCCCGATCAAAAGCCCAACCCCTAAAGCGATCCCAATCGCCTGCAACGGGTTAGCACGAATGTAGTCCTCGCTCTGCGACTGGAAGTTCCTCGCTTTGCAAGCCGCATCCCCCCACGCCGCCTGCGCCTGCGAACGCATATCTTGGACCTTGCCTGCCGCCATTTCCTTGAACTCGTTCACCTTACCCGTGACCATGTCAATTGTCGGTTTTGCGGTCTGGTAAACCGTATCCGTCATGTTTTTGATCGCTTCGTTCGCGCAGCACGCGGAATCCGAGCAGCACTGGCCTTCTTCTTTTTGTGTTTCTGTAGTTTCCATAGATTTTTTTTGTGACACACCGACTCTGCGTCTTTCTCATCGGAAAAGCAAGCACGAATCGGAAAAAACAAAACAGAAAATCGAAAACCGGCAACCGCGAGCGGTTTTCCCTATTTCGCCCGTCGCTCAATCTTTCCACTGGTTTTTCATGTGTTCGAGAAGCACGGATTTCAAGTGCCAAGCAAAGACCCCAAACACGCAAAAAACCAAGCCCCTAGAAAACAGGTTCCACACGACAATGCCCGCTCCCATCTTGGGGTAAAAATAAAAAAATTGGCCCAATGTCCAAACGAAAGCAGCAAACAGCGAAAACCAAAAAATCCGGCTCCCTCCCCAGCTCCACCCCGCGATCAGCGGAACCAAAAAGAAGAAAGCCAACGGGCTGATCCTCCCCCCATAAAAAACCGTAAGCACCCCTCCCGCCGCACACAAAAACAAACACAACACGCTGGCTAACACTTGGTTGCGCCGTCTTTTTTCAACCGGGATATACTCGGCTTCCGCCGCCGCCGCCGTCCTCATTAACATTTTTGCCGAACGGAACACCCGGATGGCATCCGCCGGCGCCAAATGGTAAATCCTCCGCTTCCACCGCTCCCAAAAATGCAAAACTTTCCCCCGGTTTTCTAGCTCTTCGATGTCGGGCGGCGACTTCTTGCTCTCCGGCAAAGTTTCGCGCTTTCCACGCAACCACCCGATGGTTTCTTGCCAGTGCCCCCAAACCTCCCGCAACGATTCTTGCGAAACCGGAATTTTCTCTTCTTCTCTGGCCACCGTCGGTTCGATCTTCCCGGAGCGCAACTTGATGTGATGCTCGGCGGTATAAACGGCCGTCAAATCTGCCCCTTCCAACGAACACATCGCAGGCTCATAAGGCATCCCCAAATAATCGCAAATCAAACCCACCGTGTTCTCGGTGTCGCCCGACAACTCGTCGTAAGTGATGGAAAGCACATCCGCCCCCCGCTTTTTTAATTCCACCAAATCCGCGAGCATTTTCTTCTGGAAATAAAGCACCCGCTCCATCATCCCACGCCTGCCAAAAAACGCATTTTCTTTTCCTGCCCGCACCACGCTCCGGTAAATCGCCGCCGGATCACGCGAAATGGTGATGATCTTGGCACCTGGAAACTTCTCCAACAACTGCGGCAACACGACCATGTAAGATGGATTTTTTTCCCCGACATATTCCGCATTTTTTCTCGCCCCGTAATGAAGGTAAATATCTTTCGGCGTCGAAAACATCTCTTGCGCCCGATACGGATGATGCGGCAACCCGTGCCGACTCAAAAATTTCCCCCACGCATTCGCGTTATCCATCCACCGGCTATGCAAAAAAAGCTTGTCCGGCAAATAAGAATCCAAAAGGCTCGCCTCATAGAGAATCGAAATTTTCGGATGCTGGTTCAAACACGCATACAAAAGCGATGTCCCCGAACGAAAACACCCACCAACAAACAAAAATTTCTTTTCTTCTTCAA
>DYNR01000321.1 GCA_020720945.1 Chthoniobacter flavus
CAAAAAACCTCGCCACCCTTCTCGCTACCGTCCTCTTCCTCGCGTCCGTCCTTCCTGTCGCCACTTTCCGCGTAATCCACTGCAACCCTTGGAACGGTGCCGCAAAATCTTGGTGGGAAGAATTGCGGCACCCGACATCGAAAGTCGGTCAAGCAATCCTTGCTGCCACGGAAGGAAAAAACGGAACCTTGTGCGTCTGGGGATACAACCCCGATTACCACACGGAAACCCTCCTGCGACCCGCCACGCGAATGTCCATCGTAACCCCGCAATTCAACGGCAACTCCCTCCAAGGTTTTTTCCGCGAAACCTTCCTGGCCGACCTGCAAACCTCCCCCCCTTTGATCTTCGTGGATGCGACCGCCCCCTCGCAATTTCCTGCCCTCAACGACCCGAAATACCGCCACGAATCCGTCCCAGAAATAGCGGAGTTCATCGCCTCCCACTACGGCTTGATCACGGAAATCGACGGTGTCCGCATCTACCGGAATCTCGCTCCCCAAAAAAATCAGTAAATCGTTTCCGGCACCACGATGTCTCTCTGTTCCGTAAACCGGGCGATCATCTTCTCCCAAGCCTCCTGCCCGTCAAGAATCTGGATTTTTACCCGCAAACAGTAAATCGGCAACAGTGGATCCAAAATGCGCGGGAATCGGACCGCATCTTTCTCGGTCGTCACCACCGCATCCAACTTGCGGCGATGGCATCGGCTCACAAAACCTTCGACCTCCTTTCTCCTGTAGCGATGGTGATCTGCAAAAACCGATGTAACAACGAGTTCCGCACCAAGCTGCCTCAACGCCCCCTCAAAACTTTCCGGCACGGCAATCCCGCAAATCGAACCCACCTTCATCCCCGGCAAACGGTCGAGCGATACCTTCTCCCCCGTCAAAACATTTCGCAAATCGAGCGGATGGTGCGAGCACTGGATGATTTCCGCCGTGCGGTTGTATTTCCTGATTTCGGAAAGCAACGCTTCGTCGTTCACTTTCTCGCACTTGGTCACCAAAATGTGCGTGGCGCGCTCGAGATGATCCGGCGGTTCCCGGAGCGTTCCCCGCGGCAATAAAAAACGATTCCCAAACGGTGCCTGCGAATCGACCAGAACCAAATTGATGGAATGCTTGAGCCGCAAATACTGCAAACCGTCATCGAGCAACAACACATTCGACCCGAACCTATCGACCGCATAACACGCGGATTTCACCCGATCCCGATCAACCAAAACGACCACCCCCCTCAAATTGTTTGCGAGCATGAACGGCTCATCCCCCGCCGTCCGCGAATCGAGCAACAACGCCTGCCCATCCGAAACAATGCGGGGCGCAAACACCGACTTGTTCTTGAAAATCTTGTCGCCAAGCCTCCGCAAAAACGGCTTGGGGACACTCTTGTATCCACGGCTCAAAATCGCGACATTCCTCCCCCCCGCACACAACTCTCTGGCAAGCATCTCCACGACAGGCGTTTTCCCAGTTCCTCCCACCGTGAGATTGCCAACACTAATCACCGGGCACCCAGGCATCATCGAGCGGAAATAATACTTCTCAAAAAGAGCAACCCGCAACCGGATAATCCTGGCGTAAAGAAAAGAAAGCAACAGCAAAACAAACCGCAACGCCCCCGCCCGCTTGCCGGACCTGCGGTTCAAAATCACATCGATGGCAAAGCCTTCTAAACTCTCCAACCACCGTCGCATCAGTCTCTTAAAATGCGAACCCCCGTATTGTCTGCCGAAAGGATTCTCGTTTCGCAAACCCCTCCGGTAATTTCGCGGATGCACCCCGCCATCGCTTCGGCTATCGCGTCTTCTCTCTCCAACGCAACGCACGCAATGGTCGAACCCGACCCGCTCAACCACCCCCCCAACGCCCCCGCCCCAACCCCGGCACGAATCGCTGGCTCCAAAAACTTCAGGTGCTTGCCCCTGTATGGCTGGTGAAAACGGTCGTCGAATGCCCCACGCAAAAATTCGTAATTCCCGCTAACCATCGCGGCAACAACCGATGCCGTATGCGTCAAATTCCACACGGCATCTTGCCGGGAAAACTCCTGCGGAACCGCCTTGCGCGCCTCCGCCGTCGGATACTCCAAACTGGGAATTGCCAAAATAAACTGCAACCTCGGATCGACATCAAACCTCTGCCACGCCCCGTCCGCCCGACACACGGCGAACCCCCCGAAAGACGCCGGTGCCGCATTGTCCGGATGCCCCTCCAAGTCCTTGCAAACCAAGAAGATTTGCTCTCTGCTCAACGGTTCGCCAAACAGTTCGTTCAACCCGTGAATCAAGCCGACTCGGACCGTCACGCTACTGCCCAACCCCCGCGAACGCGGCACATCGCCGCAAATGCTACACCCGAACCCGGAAGGCGAAAGACCAGACGCCCGAAAAAACGCGCTGGCCGCTTCCTGCAAAAACAGGTCGCTCTCTTCAGAACCCTCGGAAAGCCAAACCTCCACACGATTGTAAATTTGCAAGGCCAAGCCCAAACAGTCAAACCCCGGCCCGAGATTTGAAGTGGAACCCGGCACGCAAACTGCCACTTTTTTTGAAGAAGACATCATTTTCTAATAACCCCCCGCATCATGCTTGAGACTCGAAACGCCTCAAGAAAAAACCGATGAAAAATGATGCCTTTTTTTCGCCCCCCAACCAAAGCCCCACAGTTATTTTTTATATCTGAATCCGTGAGATCAATGCAAAGAAGGTCTGCAAGGCATTGGAGCGAAAAGGTTTGGAAAAAACCAAGGAATACCC
>DYNR01000322.1 GCA_020720945.1 Chthoniobacter flavus
CCCCACTTCTGCAATCTGCAATCTGCCTTCTAACTTTCCCCTCCCCTTCACTTCTCAATCAAGTAATAAAGCGTCGATGGCAAAAACGGGACCTTCGCCCCCACCGAAACCGTCAACCGTTTGACCCCGTTCTCATCCAACGCATAAGTCGCCAACGAATCCGCATCGGGCCGGTTCACCGTAATCCCCCCAACCATGTTTTTGATCGTCACCGGCGGTCGCCCAACACTACGAATCAATTTCCAATCCGTCCCTTCCGCAAAACTCCCCGCGTTCGATTGCTCGCTAAAAACTTGAACCAGAATCTTTTGCGAAGACGAAATCGGTTGCTCGTCCAACGAAACCGCACAAATCACCCCAAACTCCATCGGCGCATCTATCTCGATTTCCCCAAGCTTAATCTTCCCCGCCTTCTTCAAAAAACCGCCCGCCACCTTGCAAAACGGAGTATCCACCAACATCAACCCCTTCTTGTAATCCCACCGCACCGCCCCATTCGCCGCCAGCAAACTCTCCTCCGTCACCACCCCCGCACTCTTGCTAACCGCAAACCCATCGCTCTCCGCCCCTAGCTGCACCTCGATTTTTCCCGTCGCCCACAACGCCGGATGCACCTTCTCCCCTTCCTTCCCTTCTTTTTTCCCTCCCCCCGCCGCCACCTTCTGCGACTCCGCCGACAACTGCGTATCCGCATTCTCCGCAAGCGGTTGCTGCTTCATCCCAAAAATGCTCGCATCGCTGATCTTGAGCGTCGCCACCGTGTTCCCCGCCGGCAAATACCCCTTCCGAAACGCATACGCAAACGCCGGCATCTGCCCCATCCCCTCCGGCGTAAAAAACGAAACCCTGTCCCCCAACGCATTCGCCCAAAATGTGGAAATCAAACGCGAATACCCCACCACCTGCACCTGCTGCAAACTCGCCAGCGTCATCGTCAACATCACCATCTCCCCGGAATACCGATTCGGCCCCGCCCAACTTAACTCCGTCAACATCACCGGTTTCCCGCTATACGCTAACGCCCGCACGGGCAACTCAAACCGCTCCGCCTCTTTCCCGCTACGCCCATCAAAACGCAACCCGCACCGATCCCGATACCGCACCCCCTCAATCGCATTCCACGCCCCGTAAAGCCCATCAAAATCCCCAAAATAAGACCCGTGCTTCTCCGTCGCATCCCCGTAATTCTGCGACCACGCATTGATCCACCCGAGCGCACCGTTCTCCTTCACCATCTTGTTCCCGCTCGACACCACCCCAGGATACTTCAAATCCCTCTTGATGTAATTCACCATCTTCCGGTAAAAATCCGCCTGCATCTGCGCCAAAAACCTCGCGCACGCCTGCGCCCGCGCATCCTTCCGCGACGCCATCTCATCCGTGCTCAACAGCCCCACCCGCCCCTCCTGCGGCACATCCCCACGCACCGCCTCCCCGCCCCATCCCGCAACCACCGATGCCAAGTCCTCCCCCTTCCGCTCCGACTTCAGCCAATCCCCAAACGCCTTCTCCATCACCGCCATCTTCGCTTCCGAAATCTTCTGATACGGCGCAAAATCTTCCGTGAAAATCGAGTCCTGCTGGTTGATCAAAAGAAACGCCACCGCCGGATCCTCCCCTAACCTCGTCCCCCCAGGCAACTTCGCCCCCAACACCTCTTTCCACACCCGCCGCACCTCTTCCTCCGCCCCCTTCTCAAAAAACAAATACGGCATAAACCCAAGCCGCTCCACCGAACTCGCCCCCGCAAAATCCATCGCATAATCCCCCGCGATCTTCTTCAAAAATAACGGCGTCGTCCGCATATTCCATGTCAGCGCCGTATAGACCCCGCTGTCTTTCATCGCCTGCACCGCCACCAAAAACAACCCCATCATGTGCTCGTTGACCACCATCCGCAACTTCCCATCCGCCCCCACCTGATCGGAAAATAGTTCCCCCAAATCAAACCTCGCCAAATTGATCCCCCTCTTCCCCAAAAACCTCGCCAGCGTCTTCACACTGGAATCATTCGTGAACCCGCTCTGCGAAAGATTCACCCCCACCAACCGCACCGGATCAATGGAATTCCGATAAATCAACCTCCCGTCCTTCACCGTAATCCCGCCCTTCTCCCCCGCCACCTTCTCGTCCAACCCCAACCAATCCACCGGACTTTTCTCAAACCTCTCAATCGCCGGATCCATCCCAAACGCCGTCCCGCTCTGCATCTTCTGCATCTCCAACGGCTTGAGCTTGCCCTTCGGATTAAATAACCCCTTCTGAACAAACAAAAACGCATCGTATGCCATCGGCGTAAAAATCCCCTCCGCATCCGGATCCGCCGTCTCCTGGTAAACCGGCTCCACCCGCAACTTGTGCTTCCCTACCCCCATCTCCACCTCCCCCATATAAAACCAATCCACCCGAATCCTCTCTTGGTCTTCCCGATACGCCACCGCATCCAACGAAAAATGCGGCCTCTCATCCGCCCCATGCCACGCCCCACCATCCAACTGCCACCGAAAATTCCCAAAGGTATAAAACTTCCTCACATAAAACAAAAACTTCCCCGCCGTCTCACAATCAAACTCATACTCCAAAAACACGGGTTTCTTGGCATCCCGCCACTTCATCCCAATCCAATCCCCCCCAGAAAGCACATCCGCCTCCCAAAATGCCTTGGGCCGATACGGGTTCTCTTCCTTGGGCGGCAAATTCGTCGCCGCCGGTTCCTCTGCCTCCAACCAAATCCACCTCCCACTATCCGCCGCCGC
>DYNR01000062.1 GCA_020720945.1 Chthoniobacter flavus
GATGTCCCCGAACGAAAACACCCACCAACAAACAAAAATTTCTTTTCTTCTTCAAGCATACGTCAAGTGGATTATACGATTTCCCAGAAAACACAAGCATTATTATCCAAGCCCGCAAAAATAATCTAACAAGACCCCGCCTTTATAGAATAAAAAAGAAATTAATTCGACTCATCAATCGCCCCATCGGCAGGCTCGTCATCGGCACCCGAATCGGCGGGTGCCACGCTTGGCACACCGGTATCTCTTCCGGCTTTTGCCGCTAGCGGAAGATATTTTTTGAAAGTTTGACCGATCAGCGGTGCCGCATGGGAACCGCCTCCCGCTTTGACTCCAGGGTCGGATTCATACACCGCAGCAAACGCATACTTGGGATTTTCTGCGGGCAAATACCCGGCAAACCACGCCGCCGTTTTTTGGTTTGTCTTGGGGCCCCACTGCGCCGTCCCGGTTTTCCCCGCGACCTTGATCCCCTTGACTTTGGCGCGTCCGCCCGTCCCGCCTTCGGTGACTCCCACCAACGCGTCGTTGATCGCTTTGAGGTTTTGCGGGGCGATATTCAACTGGTCGCGCACACGATCGGGATACGCGGCGATGACCTTGTTGTCGATGGCTTGGATTTGTTTGACGAGCCGGGTCTGGTGAAACTCTCCGCCCGCCGCGATCACCCCCATCGCCTGCGCCATCTGGATCGGGGTCACAAGCACATCCCCTTGCCCGATGCTGATGTTGGCGACATCCCCACTTAAGATTTTGCGTTTGTGGACTTTAAGCATGTATTCGTTCGTCGGGATGTTCCCGGAAGACTCAGCTTCCAGCGGCAGGCCAGTCCGCCGCCCAAGCCCGATCTGCAACGCCCAATCCACGATGGCCTGCCCGCCTGTCTTCAACCCGACCTGATAAAAATAGGTGTTGCACGACTGCGCCATCGCCTGCGAAAAATTCAGCATCCCCGCCCCTTCCTTTTTCCAGTTGTTGAAAATCACATTCCCCACCGCGAAACTCGACGGGCAGTTGAACTCCATTTGCGGCGTGATCGCACCGCTTTGCAACGCAGCCAACCCGGTCACGGTTTTGAAAGTTGAACCCGGAGGATACGCGCTCCGGAACGCCCTCGGATAAAGCGGGACCGACGGGTCTTTCTGCAACCTCTCAAAATCTTTGGGGCTGATGATCGGGACGAAAAGGTTGGGGTCAAAACACGGCCAAGATGCCAGCGCAAGCACCTCTCCTGTGCCGACTTCCACGACGGCGATGGCACCGCGCTTCGCTCCCTTCGACAACTCTTCCTCGCAGATTTGCTGCAAATCCAAGTCGAGCGTCGTGACGAGGTTGTTGCCGGGGACGGGCGGGCTCGCAACCCGCTCGGACATTTTTTTCCCGTCTTCGTTGAATGTCATGTGCAGCTCGCCGGGAATCCCGAGAAGCTGGTCGTCGAAAATTTTTTCGAGCCCTTCGCGCCCTTCGCTGTCGGGAAAAATCAAATCTTTGTTTTCGATGGGACGCACCGAAAGCGGTGCCACCCGCCCGACATAGCCGATCAGATGCGCGGCGGTCGCCCCGTGCGGGTAATAGCGCAAATAGGTTTGCCGCAAAATCAAGCTCCCCCCCAACCCCTTCGTCGCCGCACCTAACTCCTTGGGGCTCAAGTCTTCGATGATGTCAAAGGGCAAAAGGTTCCTGTTTTTGTAATGGTTGAGGACGGCTGCATCGTTGAGGGTGATCTCCCTCCCGATGAGCTGGCGTGCTATGGTTGCCTGCTGCTTGGCAAAATTCAAAACTTGCTGGTCGCTCCACTCGACATTGGAAGGAAAATCGATGGCGAGATTGTAACTCAAACGATTTTGGGCCAAGGGACGCCCGTAACGATCCACGATCTGGCCGCGCGGAGCCGGAATATTCAAAGTAAAAGTCCTGGCCTGTTTTTGCGTCTCCCAAGAAGGTTTTGGGTTTTCCACTACTCCCGTGTTGTCCAACGGCGTTTCCTTGAGGGCGTTTGCAGGAACCGCCGCCGCTTGGGCCGGTGGCTTTGCCGGGGCACTCGCAGCATCCTCGACCGCGAGCAAACAAACCAGAAAGCCGCAGAAAATATGCGCCCACCCCCGCACCTCTTTTGCTCTCGCCACTCCCGCTCCCATTTTTGCTTTTCTAACCATGGAACTCCTTCCTGCCTTCACCGCTGAAATGTCAGAGGATCTGCCAGACACCTGCGCGTCTCGGACGCAACAATCCCGCTCAACAACAACAGCGACAAGATGTTCGGCAAACACATCAGCGCGTTTGCGAAATCCGAAAAGTTCCAGACAAGTTCCATCTTGCTGACGCTCCCGACATAAACGACCAAAACCCAAACCAGCCGGAACGGAAAAATCGCTTTCAGCCCAAACAGGTATTCCGCAGATTTTTCCCCGATGTAGGACCACCCGACAATAGTCGAAAAAACGAAGGTCAGCAACACGATGGTCAGCACGGGCGCACCTACATAAGGCACTTGCGCGAAGGCGGCACTGGTGAGAGCCGAACCTTTCAAGGCCATCCCGGACGCATCCACTTGCGTCCACGCGCCGCTGGCGACAATCACCAACCCCGTCATCAAACAGATCACCACGGTGTCCCAGAAAGTCCCGGTCATCGAAACCAGTGCCTGTTGCATCGGGTTGCGGGTTTTCGCTGCAGCCGCGAAAAAACCGCCGCTCCCCATCCCCGACTCGTTGGAAAATAGCCCCCGCGATATGCCGTAACGCATCGCCTGGGCTATGGCCGTCCCGAGCAACCCCCCGCCGACCGCCTCGGTCGAAAACGCCGACTTCAAAATCGTCGCAAACGCCCCGGGAATCGCATCGAAATTGATCCCCAAAATCACCAGGCTACCGAGGATGTAAAACACGATCATGAACGGGACAAACACTTCGCAAACCTTTGCAATCCAACGGACTCCACCTAACATTACCGCACCGGTCAAAACTGCGAGAACGACCCCGGCAAGCTCTGCCGAAAGCTCCGGAAAAATATTTTTCACCTGCAAAACAATCGAGTTCGCCTGGTTCATGTTCCCGATCCCGAACGACGCGAGCAACGCGCACGCCGCGAAGAAAACCGCCAGCCACTTCCAGCCCAACCCACGCAAAATCACCTCCATCGGCCCCCCGATCATTTCGCCTTTTTCGTTCACTTGCCGATACTTGAGCGCAAGCAAAGCCTCCGCGTATTTCGTCGCCATCCCGATGATCCCGGTCACCCACATCCAAAACACCGCCCCCGGCCCACCCGAACCAATCGCCGTCGCCACCCCCACGATATTCCCTGTCCCTACCGTGGCGGCCAGCGCCGTCGCCAACGCCCCGAAATGGCTGATGTCCCCCGCCCCTCTTTTCCCGAAACTAAACGACAGCTTGAGCGCGGGCAAAAGCAACCGCTGGATAAACCCGAGCCTCACCGTAAAAAACAAATGCGTCCCCACCAAAAGAACCAGCATCGGAACCCCCCACAAAATGGCGTTTGCCGTATCCAGCCAACCAGAAATTATCTGCATCATCATGACACCGGCAGTAAACCGCTTTCCTCAAACAATAGCAACCCAAAACCCGCCGCCCACCCGGACCCTCCCCCTCAAAAAAAACGGGAAAGAAAAAAAGCGTGAATTTTTTTCTCGTTGGTGCTTTCATGCAATGAACCTTTCTTTTATGGAAAATTCCCCTTCGCCCTCTAGCAGCAAAATCTCTCCCCCCGATACCGGTTGGGCGGAAAAAAACCGCGAAATCCTTTGCCAGACCCCGTTCTTGAGCGTTTCGCGCGCGGACTTCGTTTCTCCGATGCGCCCGGACGGACGCCCGTGGATTGTTGTCCACCGGAAAAAAGCGGTCGTGGTAATCCCGAAAACCCCAGACGGAAAATTCGTTTTGATCCGCCAAGAACGCCCTCCCGTCCAAGCCGTGATCTGCGAGTTTCCCGCCGGGCAAGTGGACGCGGAAGTTTCGGAAGAAGAGCTTTTCGCCACCGCCCGGCGCGAACTGCGGGAAGAAACCGGCATGGCTTCTCCCAAGGAACTGGTAAAACTCGGTTCCGTGCACTCGTCCCCCGGCTTCACCGACGAGCACCAAACCATCTTTTTAGCGGAGGAAGTCGTTGTCGTTGACGAAGTTCCTGAAGGAGACCCCGAAAACAGCGACGAGGCGATCGAGGGCATGGAATGGCTCTCCTCGGACGAGTTGACCGCGTGGGTCCGCGCGGGAAAAATCCACGACGCAAACTCGATGGCGGCTTACGCCCTTTTGGCGGCCCACGGAAAATTGTGATCGCCTCCCCTCGCCAGCGATTGACAGAACCACCGAAAACCGATTGTATCGGAACCCGAATGTTAAACCGATTTTTCTGCATCGTTTCGCTCTTCGCCGCCGCCGCGCTTTCCGGTTGCGCCGTCGTGCCAAAACCCGAAAAACTAGAAAAGGCGAATGTCTTGCCCCTAGAACTAAACCAAAGTTTCCAAATCCGCAAAATCAAACGCTTCTTCAACGAACCAACCTCTTACATGGCAACCGCAAGCACTGCCGCCTCCTTCGAGCGTTCTTACTACGATTGGGGTGCCGTGGATTCCTCGGAATACGAGCGAAAACGCGGCAACTACTTCGACATTTACTGGAAAGCGGGCAAACGGGGCGACCTCACCATCCGCCTCGAATACAGGCAACTCGCCCTAGGCAACACGGTCTCCGCCCAAGAAATCCATTACACCAACACAAAAGGCTCCCACCGCTCGCAATTCCGCGTCACCGGAGACGAATACCTCGAATTCGGCAGAGTCACCTCCTGGCGCATCCTCCTGATCGAAAACGGAAAAATCGTCGCCTTCCGCCAATCTTTCTTGTGGAAATGACATTGGGTCATTGACAAAACTCTCCCGAACCTTCACTCTTCTCCTGTTTTGAACACAAATTCCGCTGTATTAGTTGGGTGTTTTGATGACACTGTTTGGGCTCGGGTAAATGGGAGGGGTACCTTTCAGGTGAGCAGTGGCCTCAAGCAATTCAGCCGTAAAATGATCGACAAGGGCTACAAAAAATTTGTCGTCGATCTGGCGGACTGCGAATTGATGGACTCTACTTTCATGGGGATGCTCACGGGCATCGCCCTCCACTTGCGGGAAGCCGGTGCCCAAGGCGATTGCTTGCAGGTCATCCGTGCTAACGAACGCGCCGCTAGCCTCTTAAAAAACCTCGGCTTAGACCAACTCTTCCTTGTCCGAAAAGCCGATGACCCCGCCGCCCCTCCCATCCCTGAAGAAATTTCCCTCGACCAAGTAACGCCAGCACAAAAAATCTCGATGGCTGAATCCCAAAAAGATGTCTTGGAAGCCCACCAGGCTCTCGTCGAAGCCGATGCCGAAAACGCAATCCGCTTCCGCGATGTTTTGGAATTCCTGCAAAAAGACGCTGACTCCCAAAAATCCGATTCCTGACCCTCGCCTTCAATCACGAAAAAAACACGAACCGAAAAATCCCTTTCTTCTCCCACGACCTCTCAACCGCTCAAAAAAAATAGGCTTTTTCTCCCAGACCAAACAACGCCCTTCAAGAACCGACCTGCAATGACTATCGCTCCACCCGCCCTTCCTCCAACGCCTCCCGCAGGCTTTGGCAATCGGCGTGTCCGCACCGCTAAATCACGGCGCGCTGCGGCAGGTTCTTGATCCCGGCTATTTGGCGCATTATGTGGACTTTCGTTTTTTTCTTCCTCTTCTTGGGCACGCTGATTGCCCTGGGCATCGTCATGGCGGCTTTCACGAGGAAAATCGCCGAAGTCGAAAAAGAACGGGCGGATTTGCAAGTCGAAGAAAACCGGGTTTTCGATTTTCTCCACGGCTTGGGCGAGGCGTTTTCTGAAGGGGTGCGCCCCGCCGACCTCCACCGCCTCATCGTCGAAGGCGCTGTCCGGATTTTAGAAGCCCACGGCGGCGCCCTCTACCTGACCGACAAAACGGACTCTTCCCTAGTCCCCGCTTTCATCTCCGCCGGCTGCCCCCCGATGGTTCCCCTCCCCCCCCACTTGCTCGAACAATTCACTTCGACCCCGCAAGCTCTCGAAAGCTTCATCCGCCTCCACAGCGTCAAACGCGGCGAGGGCATCATCGGGGAAACATGGGAGCTGAATCAAGTGCAAGTCTTTGATCACGAAGAGCTTAATTTAGAAGACAACCGCGATTCTTCCCTGGTCGTCCATTCCGCCATCATCGGGACTTTGCACTACCGCCGCAAAACCCTCGGTGTCTTGGCTCTCGCCAACGGCCCGATGAGCACCCCCTTCCGCAGGGAAGACCTTTCGGTTTTCAAAACCATCGCCGAACAATCGGCTTTCGCCCTCTACAACGAGGCGATCTACCTCCAGGCGGGCGAAAAGAAACGCCTGGACCAAGACCTCCAGGTCGCCCGCGAAATCCAAGGCATCCTCCTGCCTTCCCGCTCCCCGGAATTTTCTGGCTTCGATATTGACGGCATCAATGTGCCTGCCCACCATGTCAGCGGCGATTACTTCGACTTCATCAAAATCGACACGGATCGTCTCGGGGTCGTCATTGCCGATGTTTCTGGCAAAGGGGTCCCCGCTTCCCTCATCATGGCGATGTGCAGGAGCGTGATCCGCAGCCAAGCCACCCACGCGACTTCTCCTTCGGATGTCCTCCGCCGCGTCAACCGCCTCCTCTATCCCGACATAAAGGAAGATATGTTCATCAGCATGGCCTTCCTGCTCATCAGCAAAGATTCGGGCGATGTCACCATGGCTCGCGCCGGGCACGACCCGCCCCTCTGCTACCGGACCTCCACAGGAAAAATCGAACAAATCAGCCCCCGAGGCATGGCTCTCGGCATCGACAGCGGCGATGTTTTTGACAGGATTTGCGAGGATGTGACCCTGCATCTTGACACGGACGATACTATCGTTTTTTACACCGATGGCGCCACGGAGGCTTTGGACGACGCGGGGATGGAATTCGGGATGCCCCGATTGATTCAAACGATCCAAACCAACGCGTCTTCCGGCGCTTCCGTCATCGTCCGAAAAACCTCGGAGGAACTTACGGCTTTCATCGGAAAACAACACCAATACGACGACATCACACTTATCGCAGTCCGAAAAATATGAACGCTCCCGATACCGACACCAACGATCAACCCGAAACCGCGCCCGAGGAAACGACGGCAAACCCGGAGTCTTCCCAGTGCCAGGAACCCGAACGCTCCCCAGAAGAGACCTTGGTCGCCGAAATCCAAAAATTCAAAGAGCTCGCTCTCAGGACTACTGCCGACTTCGACAACTACCGCAAACGGATGGTCCGCGAAAAAGAAGATGCCATCCGCTACGCAAACGCGAGTTTGCTGGAACGCCTCCTGCCCGTCCTAGACAGCTTCGAACTCGGCCTGCAAGCCGCAAAAAAAACTTCTGGCTCCGAAGCCATCGTCCAAGGATTTGAAATGGTCGAAAAACAGCTCCAAGACTTCCTGAAAGAAAGCGGCGTGGAATCCATCCCGACAGACAATACGCCCTTTGACCCAAATTTGCATGAAGCCGTCTCCCAGCAACACGACGCTTCTGTGCCGGAAGGAAAAATCCTCCTGCAAATCCGCCGCGGCTTCAAACTCCGCGACCGCCTTTTGCGCCCCTCCATGGTGATCATATCGAAGGGTCCCGAAAAAATTTCATGAGCTCGAAGCGCGATTATTACGAGATTCTGGAAGTCGTCAAATCGGCGCGGGAAGACGAAATAAAAAAATCTTACCGCAAGCTGGCAGTCCGCTTCCACCCGGACAAAAACCCAGGCGACCCAGAAGCCGAAGAACGGTTCAAGGAACTCGGCGAAGCTTACGATGTCCTGATGGATCCCAACAAACGCGCCGCTTACGACCGCTACGGGCACGCCGCATTCCAGCAGGGCAGAGGCCCTGGCGGAGGTGGCGGCGGATTCCACGACCCGTTCGATCTTTTCCGCGAGGTTTTTTCTGGCGGCGGCGGTGGCGGCATTTTCGAGCACTTCTTCGGAAACGCCCAAGACCGCGCCGACCGCTACCGCGGCTCGGACCTCCGCTACGATTTGGAAATTTCTCTCGAAGAAGCCTCCGCAGGTGCCGACAAAGAAATCGAAATCCGCAAGCTGGAAACTTGCGAGGCCTGCGAGGGAACCGGTGCCCAAAGCGGCTCAAAAATCATCACTTGCTCGGTCTGCCGCGGCCAAGGCCAAGTCGTCACTTCTCGCGGATTTCTTCAGATGGCGCAAACTTGCCCCAACTGCCGGGGAAGCGGGCAAGTCATCGAAAAACCCTGTTCCTCTTGCCGGGGGCAAGGCCGCCGCGAAAAAACTTCCCGCCTCAAACTGAGGATTCCCGCCGGCGTGGAAACGGGCTTCAAACTGCGCGTCCCCAACGGCGGAGAAGCAGGCCTGCGCAACAATTCCAACGGCGACCTCTATGTTGTCGTCCATGTCGCCCGCCATTCGTTTTTTGAAAGAGACGGCCACGAATTGCATTGCGAAGTCCCGATCCCTTTCACCACCGCTGCCCTCGGCGGCGAAATTCGCGTCCCGACCCTTTACGGTGAAACCATCGCAAAAATTCCCGCAGGCACACAAAACGGGACAAACTTCCGCATCCGCCAACACGGGATGCCTATCTACCAAGGCTCGGGCAAGGGCGACCTTTTTGTCCGCGTCAAAGTCGAGGTTCCAACCCGCTTAAACCCCGTGCAACGCAAGAAGTTAGAGGAATTTGCCGAGCTTTGCGAATCGGACAACACCCCCATCCACAAGTCGTTTTACGAACAAATCAAAGACTTGTTCACATGAACCCAAAACTCTAAATTCCCATGATTGTTTCCGCTGAAGAAATGAAATGCGCCGAAGAAGCGGCGTTCGCATCCGGCATATCCGCCTCCGACCTGATGGAATCGGTCGGAGAGTTTATCGCATCTTCCGTTTCCCGTTTTTTTCCGGTTCCTTCTCATTGCTCGGCTTTTTACGGAAAGGGAAATAACGGGGGCGACGCCTTGGTCGCCGCCCGCCACTTGATCCAACGGGGGTGGTCTTGCTCTCTGGTTTGCCCCTTTCCAGAAGAAGAGCTTTCGCCGCTAGCAAAAAAACAACTCGACGCACTGCGCCCGCTTCTAACCGCTCCGGCAAACGAAAAAAACCGTCGCCCGCAAGTCGTCATTGACGGCCTTTTGGGACTCGGTTCCAAAGGCGACCCTTCTTCACCGATCGCCGCTTCGATCGCAGAAATCCGCCGCCTCCGCAACCAAGAAGGCGCGTTTGTCGTGGCAGTCGATATCCCTAGCGGATTGGATCCCTCTTCTGGCACCCCTTCGCCAAACTGCGTCCACGCGGATTTGACCGTCGCCGCCGGTGCTGCAAAAACCGCGCTCTTCTCCGATGCCGCCACCAATGCCGTCGGACGCATCGCCGTCGCCCCTCTCCCCTCCCTCAACTTCCCAAAAAACAGCCTCGAAGAAATCGTCACCCCTTCCCTCCTCCGGTCTTGGTTGCCGCCGCGCGACTTCGATTCTTACAAAGGAGTCTTCGGCCACACCTGCATCATCGCGGGTTCCCCAGGCTATTTCGGTGCGGCAAAACTTTGCGCATTGGGCGCGCTCCACGCGGGCGCAGGGTTGGTCACCATCCTCGCAAAACCGAAAACTTTCCCGTTCCTCGCCACGACTTGCCCCCCGGAAATCATGGTCAAGCCAGTCAATGATTTTCGAGAAGTTTTTGATTTTGAACACGATAGCCTCGCCATCGGCCCAGGTCTGCTCGGGGAACCTCTCCCCGAAATCACAGAAATCATCCGGGGCGACAACGCTCCCGCCGTCATCGATGCCGCGGCTTTAGATGTCTTCCAAAACAGCTTGAAAGTATTGAGAAACTCCAGCGCACCACGCATCCTCACCCCCCACGCCGGAGAGTTCGCCCGCTTTTACAAAAAACTCTCGCTGGACCGCAATGCCCGCGCCCGCGCCTTTGTCGAAGAACACCCCTGCGTGCTTCTTTTCAAAGGGGCCAGGACTCTTGTCGCCGCTCCAGGGAAACCCGTTTTCTACAATTCGACCGGCACTCCTGGAATGGCGACTGCTGGAATGGGGGATGTTTTGACTGGGGTGATTGCTGCGTTATTGGGGCAAAAGCTGCGTCCTACCGCAAGTGCTTCGCTGGGGGCGTGGCTCTGCGGACGCGCCGCGGAACTCGCAATCGCCTCGGGAGAATCCGAGCAATCGCTTTCTGCCGGCAAGATCCCTGAATTCCTCGGCAAAGCCTTCCGCGAAATCCGGCACTCGGATCTCTAAAAAACGGGAGACCCCTCGCTTCGGGCGTTCAACGATCCAGTCAAGCTTCACCGGACGCTTTTGGATCAAAAAATTCAGCAAATAACGCAAACAGTCACAATTACCACCCTGGTACCTTTTCAACGAGCCATCTGAAGCAG
>DYNR01000323.1 GCA_020720945.1 Chthoniobacter flavus
TCCAAGGCGGAATCATGCTTCCGCACTCCAGGGCGCTTTGCAACTCAAAAAGAAAGAAACCGAAATAACTTCTCCCTTCGTTTTTTAAATCACGCGGGGATTTTGGTCCGCCGTTTCCTGTTGAACGAGCAAAAAAATCAAGCTACTCTCACCGTCTCAAAAAAAACAAAACCTGCTTGGCTCTATGACAACCTATGTTTACCAAACCATCCCCGCTTGCGATTGCGAGGAACCCCGCTACTTTGAAATCAAACAAAGCATGAAAGACGCCCCGCTCACCAAACACCCCGAAACGGGAGAGCCCGTCAAGCGCGTCATCCTCGGCGGTTTTGGCTTCTTGGAAAAAGGCAAATCCTCTTCCTCCCCCGCTCCCGCCCCCCACGGATGCTGCGGCGGAAGCTGCGGTTGCCACTACTGACCCACCTGGTTCCTACCACCACTTTTCTATCCCTATGCCCACCACCGAAGTAAGAACTCGTTTCGCTCCCTCCCCCACCGGCTACCTCCATGTCGGAGGCGCTCGCACCGCTCTTTTTAACTGGCTTTTCGCCCGCAAACACGGGGGAAAATTTATCTTGCGAATCGAAGATACCGACGCAAAACGCAACACGGACGAAGCTTACGAGGTGATCTACCAAGGCCTCCGCTGGCTGGGCATGGAATGGGACGAAGGCCCTTCCACCGGCGGCGATTTCGGCCCCTACTTCCAAAGCCAACGCAACGACATCTACGAAAAATACTTGGCAAAACTGGAAGCGGCAGGTGCCGTTTACGAGGACGAAGGCTCGATCCGCTTCCGCTCCCCACGCAAAACCGTCACCCTCGAAGACCTGGTCTGCGGCAAAATCGACTTCGATATGTCGAACCCCGCAACCCACCCAGATATGACCATCCGCCGTCCAGACGGCTCTTGGATTTTCCACTTCGTCAATGTCGTGGACGATATCGAAATGCGCCTCACCCATGTCATCCGCGGCGAAGACCACCTCTCAAACACCCCAAAACATATCGAGCTTTACCAGACCCTCGACATCACCCCCCCCCGCTTCGCCCACATCCCCCTCATCCTCAACCACGAAGGAAAAAAACTCAGCAAACGCGACGGCGGTGCCAGCATCACCTCCTACATCGACCAAGGCTACGCCCCGGAATCGGTCGCAAACTACCTCTGCCTCTTGGGCTGGTCTCCAAAGGATAACCGGGAAGTCCTCGACATCGAAGAAGTGACCCGCATCTTCGAACTAGAAAACATCAACCGCCGCAGCGCGATTTTTGACCTAGACAAATGCTTCTGGATCCAAGGCCAGCACATCTTGAAAATGTCGCTCGACCGTTTCGCGGATCTTTCCATCCCGTTCCTAGAACAGGCCGGCATCGCCTACGGCTCCCGCGACGCCCTCCTCCCCGTCCTCGCCATCGTCAAAGAAAAAATCAAACTCCTCAAAGATGTCCCAGACTGGATCCGCTACTTCTTCACGGAGTCTTGTGCCTACGACCCCGAGGCCACCGAAAAAGTCCTGAAAAAAGAAGGTGCCGCCAACCGCCTCGCCGCCCTCGCCTCCGCCTTTGCCGCCCTCCCAGACTGGACGGAAACTTCCCTCGAAGCCTCTCTGAAATCATGCGCTTCGTCCGCGGGATGCAAAACCGGCGAGTTCATCCATCCCGCCCGCGTCGCCGTCAGCGGGCGCACCGTCGGCCCCAGCCTCTACCACATGCTCGCCCTCCTCGGAAAAGAAAAAGTCTTGGCCCGTTTCTCCGAAGCTGCCGCCATCGCTGGCGCATAACCCTCTCTCCCCCATGCACATCAACGATATACTGAAAAAAGGAACCCCGTCTTTTTCCTTCGAGTTCTTCCCGCCAAAAACTGCGGAATCCCAAAATGACCTCTTCGAGACGATCCGGCAACTGGAAGCCCTCCAACCCGCTTTCGTCAGCGTCACCTACGGCGCTGGCGGCTCCACCCGCGAACTCACCCATGCGCTGGTCAAAAGAATCCAATCGGAAACTTCCCTCGACCCCGTCCCGCACCTCACCTGCGTAGGCCACACCCGCGAAGAAATTCTTTCGATCTTGGAAGGCTACGCCCAAGCCGGTGTCAGCAACCTCCTCGCTCTCCGCGGCGACCCGCCAAAAAATCAGCCCAACTACGATCACTCCCACGATGTCTTCCCCCACGCCATCGACCTGGTGAAGCTTTTGCGCTCCTTTTCGACCCATCACGATTCCCGCGGCTTTGGCATCGGTGTCGCAGGATTCCCGGAAGGCCATCCCGCAACCCCGAACCGCCTTTTGGAAATGGATTTCTTGAAACAAAAAATCGATGCGGGAGCCGACTACATCTGCACGCAGCTCTTCTTCGACAACAGGGATTTCTACGACTTCCGCGACCGTTGCGAACTAGCGGGCATTTCCGTGCCCATCCTCGCCGGCATCATGCCCGTCACCAGTCTCTCTTCCATGAAAAGAATGGCCGAACTCGCCGGAGGAACCCGTTTTCCCGCCCGCTTGCTAAAAGCCCTTTTCCGCTTCAAAGACGACCCCGAAGCGGTCCGGCAAGCAGGCTTGCACCATGCGACCGAACAGTGTGCCGACCTCTTGAACAACTCCGTTGCCGGCCTCCACTTCTACACGCTCAACCAATCCACATCGACCCGCGAAATTTGCTCCCGCCTCGGTCTCGGT
>DYNR01000063.1:0-6449 GCA_020720945.1 Chthoniobacter flavus
GAGAAGGGAGAAGGGAGAAGGGAGAAGGGAGAAGGGAGAAGGGAGAAGGGAGAAGGGAGAAGGGAGAAGTGGGTGGGGAGGGTTAATCGGAAGAGGGGTTTAGCAGTGCGGAGCATTGGTTGCCGTAGGTTACGGTATTTTTTGCTTCCAGCAAGGCGGAAACGATGGCGACGCGTGAGGCTCCGGCGGCGAGGACGATGGGGAGGTTTTCGAGGTGGATGCCGCCGATGCAAAAGATGGGAAGGTGGACGCGGCGGTGGACTTCGGCGATGTCGGAAAGCCCGATGGGGGTGTAGTCCGGCTTGGTGAGGGTTGGGAAAATGGGGCCGAAGCCCAAGTAGTCGGGTGCTTCCAAAAGGGCATCGGTCGCCTGTTGCAAGCTGTGGGTTGATTTGCCGACGATTTTGTTTGGGCCGAGGATGCGCCGGGCATCGGCGACGGAGAGGTCGTCCTGTCCGAGGTGGACACCGGAGGCATCGATTTCGGCAGCGATTTCTGGGTAATCGTTGATAATGAAGGGGATCTTGGCGGCTTTGCAGGCGGGGAGGATTTCTTTTGCCAAGGGGAGGAGGAGTGTGGGGGGGAGTGTTTTTGCTCGGAGCTGGATGATTCCTGCGCCGGCGGCGATGAGGCTTTCGGTTTTGGAAAGAGCGGAATCGCGGGAGACATAGCCCATGTCGAGGATGCCGTAGAGTTTGCAGGAAGGAGAGATTTTCATAGGTTTTTGGAGAGGGCGTGGGAGGAGTGGGGTGAGGGGGCGGGATATTCGGTGGGAGAGGGGAGGGGAGGAGGAGAAGGGAGGAGTTCGAAGCGGGAGTCGTATTTGCCGCCGGCGAAGATGCGGCAGCATTGCAGGCAAGCGGCGCGGCGGCGGAGAGGTTTGACGCGGGCGATGATGAGGGAGCAGGAGGGGCAGCGGTAGAAGAGGGAGCGTTTTTTTTGGGTTCGTGGGAGGGGGAGGCGGTGGCAACGGGCTTCGCCGGGGATGCCGAGGAGGGCGCAGGCGGCTTTCCATTCCGTGCCGTGGGGGGGGATTTTGCGGTTGTGGTTGCGGGCGCGGGCGAGGAGGTGGGCGAGTTCGTGGCGGAGGGTTTGGTCGATTTCTTTTTCGCCGAAGGGGCGGAGAGCGGGGTTGAGAGAGATC
This sequence comes from Chthoniobacter flavus, assembly GCA_020720945.1. Taxonomy (GTDB): domain Bacteria; phylum Verrucomicrobiota; class Verrucomicrobiia; order Chthoniobacterales; family DYNR01; genus DYNR01. The sequence goes on from DYNR01000063.1 coordinate 1,145, forward strand.
GAAAAAGTTTTGTAGGAGGCGGTGCCTGCGGTTGATTTTAGGCGGGGGTTCCAGAAAACCGAAACGAGGGCGGCAAGGTCGGAGGCACCGATTTTTTCGAGGAGTGTTTTGGCGGATTGCTCCAATCCGTAGTCGCGGACCGCTGAAGGCATTATTTCTTTGGGAGGATTTGCACTTGCCGTTCCTCGATGAAGACGAGGGAGCGGGGGGGGACGCTTTGCATCAGGAAAACATTGGCGCCGACGGTGGTGTGGGTGCCGATGACGGTTTCGCCGCCGAGGATGGTCGAATTTGGGTGGACGGTGACATGGCTTTCCACATTGGGGTGCCGTTTGCCGCCTTTGATGATTCGGCCGGAATCGTCTTTTGGGAAACTGCGGGCGCCGAGGGTCACGCCGTGGTAGAGTTTTACCCAATCGCCGATGACGCAAGTTTCGCCGATGACGACGCCGGTTCCGTGGTCGATAAAAAAATGCGAACCGATGGAGGCGCCGGGGTGGATGTCGATGCCGGTGCGGGAGTGTGCCCATTCGGTCATGATGCGGGGCAAGAGAGGGACGGATTCGCGGTAGAGGAGGTGGGCCATCCGCTGGATTGCCACGGTTTCTATGGAGGGGTAAGCGAGGATGATTTCCTCGAAGTTTGTCGCGGCGGGGTCGCCTTCGTAAGCCGCTTCGATGTCCGACTGGAGGGTTTTTCGCAGTGCGGGAAGGGCGTTAAAAAAACGGGAAAGGATGGAGGCAGCTTTTGCTTTTGGGCAGTCTGGGGATGAGGTGCGGAGGCTTTTGCAAATTTCGGTTTCTAGGCGGTCGGCGAGGGATGCCACGCGGGCGCGGGTCAGGTCGCGGAGTTCGTTTTCCGAAACGGCGGTGTCATCGTGGAAGCCGGGGAAGAGGATTTGGAGGAGGTCTTGGCAGATGGTGCCGATGGCGGGTTTCGACGGGAGGTTTGCGCCTTCTCCGTGGTTGAGGCCGCCGACTTCCGCGTAAGAGTCGAGCAACAGGCGAGCGGCTTGGTCGATGAAATCGTTCATGCGTTTTCGGTTGGCGGAGGGAGGATGGCGGAAGGGTTTTCTGGAAGGGTGAGATGGAAGTGGGTTCCTTGCTGGGAACGGAACTCCGCGATGGTGTAGGAGATGCCGAAAGCCGATTTTTTTTTGACATTGGCAAGGAGGGTCCAGGGCAAAAAAATCCACGGATGGGAAAAGTCGAACGGGGGGAAAGGGCGAACGAAAAGACCGTCTTCTGCCACGCGGACGCGGAGACAGTTATTGTAGCCGACAGGTTTGAAAAACCATCCGCTTTGGAACGAAAGCACCGTGGCGTAGCGTTCCGGAAAGATGCCGTCTGGCGTGGGGTTTTCGCGTGCCCTGCGCGTCCACCCGAGAAGGCTGACGAGCTTGAAAATGAGCAGGGATAGAGGGAATACCCCGAGGGCGACAGCGAGGATCCAGAAGAAGTAGGCGGGTGTGGCAGGTATGGCAGGTATGGCAGACATTGGGAACGGCGGATGGCGGTCAGCGGTCGCTTTCTCCCATCACCATATCGATGCTGCCGAGGGTTGAAACCACATCGCTGATGAACAACCCCGGAAGCACCTTGGGCAAAATGCTCAAATTGACGAAGGAAGGGCCGCGGATTTTTAGCCGGTAGGGGACACCGCCGCCCTTGCTGCAGATGTAAAAGCCGAGTTCGCCTTTCGGGTTTTCTGCCGAGAAATAGACTTCGCCGGCGGGGGCGTCGATGCCTTGGGTATTGATGAGGAAGTGGTGGATGAGTTCTTCCATTTTGGTGAGGACGGCTTCTTTTGGGGGGAGAAGGCCCTTCGGGTCAGCGCAGTTGATCGGGCCGGAAGGCATTTTTTGCACCAGTTGGCGGAGGATGCGGATGCTTTGGCGGATTTCCTCCATTCGCACCAAGTAGCGGTCGTAGGCATCGCCGACCGAGCCGACGGGAATATCAAAATCGTAGAGGTGGTAATCGAGGTAGGGGTTTGCGCGGCGGATGTCGTGCTCCACGCCGCTGCCGCGCAAGTTTGGACCCGAGATGGCGTAGGCGATGGCATCCGCGGCGGAAATCACGCCGATGTCTTTGGTCCGGTCGATGAAGATTTTGTTGCGGGTCAAGAGGTTATCAATGTCTTCGAGGGGAGTCTGGAAAGAGTCCAAGAAGGAGGTGACGCCAGCCAAGAAGCCGTCCGGGAGGTCGTGGGTTTGGCCGCCGATGCGGGTGTAGCTTGTTGTGAAGCGGGCACCGGTGAGCTGTTCGATGAGGTTGTGGATTTTTTCCCGTTCCGTGAAAGTGTAGAGGAAAACGGTGGTTGCGCCCAAGTCCATGGCGTTGGCACCAAGGCCTAGGAGGTGGGAAGAGATGCGGGCGAGTTCGCAGCAGAGGACGCGGATGGCTTTGCCGCGGGGAGGGAGTTCCCAGCCCATGAGTTTTTCCACGGCGAGGGCGTAGGCGATATTGTTTGAAAGAGGGGCGAGGTAGTCCAGGCGATCCGTGTAAGGGATGAACTGGTTATACTGCATATTTTCCGCGATTTTTTCATCTCCGCGGTGGAGGTATCCGACTTCCGGGGTCGCCTTGGTGATGATTTCCCCGTCGAGTTCTAGGACGATGCGGAGCACGCCGTGGGTCGAGGGGTGGGAGGGTCCCATGTTCAAGGTGAGGGATTCGCCGAGGAGTTCTCCGGTTTTTTGGATGGCTTGGAGGGAAGCTGCGCTTCTGGCCAAGGTATCAGGTTGTGCGAAAGTCGTTGCCATAGAAGGGTTCAATTCGTTGGAGCAGGTCGGGAAGGGTCGAGCAAGCAGAAAAAAGCAAGGTTTACTTCGTTTCGGTTTCGATTTCCGAGAGGACAAAATCGTATTCTACGCGGTCTGCGAGTTGGCTCATGAGAGTGCGGAGGCGGCGGCTCAAGACGGAGGCGATGCGGGCGGTGAGGTTGACGGAAGCTTCCGGGTAGGCTTGAAAAAAATCGACGAGAGCCATCCTGTCGGCCCTCCAGATTTGGGAAGGAGAAACGGCGATGACGCTGGCGCTAGCGGTGCCGGGGTCGAAGATATTGATTTCTCCGAAGGATTCGCCTTGGTGGATGGAGCCGAGGAGGATCTCGCGGGTTCCGTCGAAGCGGCGGGCGTGCAACTCGCCCGAGAGGAGGAGGAAGAGAGAGTTTTGGGGGGTGCCTTGCAAGATGATTTTATCGCCGGGGTGATAAAACGAAAAGGAACCGTAGGAGCAAAGCATGGCGCGGTCTTCCGGAGAAAGTTCCGAAACGATGCCCATGGCGGGGAGTTCGGGGTGGGTGATCGAAGAAGTGTCGGACATGGTATCGGTTTGCTTGCGGTTTTGCGGTTTTGCGGTTTTGAAGAAAGAGGGATTTAGTCGCGGCGGAGGGTTTCTTGGGAGACGAAAGAGTTTGCGATGATGTCGAGGACGCGTTGGCCGGCGAGGACGGAAGAAGAAATGGCATCGAGGTTGCCGTCTTTTCCGATGAGGGCGATGGCGAAGCCTTTTTTGATTCCGTAGAGGGCGGCGATGGAGGGGCCGTCTTGGGCGATGGTGAAGGGGATGTCCGAGCGGATCGTTCCCGGTTTTGCTGTGAGGGCAACGACGCAGACGGCTTTGGTGGCCGAGAGGCGTTGGTAAACATCTTGGAGCTGGTGGATTTGGCGGCGGAAAGCCCAAGTGGAAGGGCTAGGGGCGATGAGCAGAACCACGGGGCGACCGCGGAAATCTTTGTCGCTTGCCGGGGATGCGGAAGCGGTGAGCCAAGAAAAATTTGGGGCGGGGCGGACGACTTCGGCCTGCGATGGGAGCGGCGAGAAAGCCAGGGCGAGGAAAGCGAGGAGGGGGAGCAGAGGGAAGGTGCGGTCAGACACGGAGCACCTCGATTTCTTTTGCCGAGACGAGTTCATCGATTTTTTTACCATAAGAGTCCGTGAGTTTTTGGATTTCTTTTTCCGAAGTTTCGAGGTCATCTTCCGTGATTTTGCCGTCTTTTTGGAGTTTTCTGCATTGTTCGATTCCGTCGCGGCGGCAGGAGCGGACGCGGACGCGGCTTTCTTCGGCGATGTGTTTGATGGTTTTGACGAGCTCTTTGCGCCGTTCTTCGGAGAGTTCGGGGATGGGGAGGCGGATGACTTTTCCGTCAACGGCAGGGTTGATGCCGAGGCGGGATTCTTGGATGGCTTTTGCGATGGCCTGGGCGGTGGAAGCGTCGAAGGGTTGGATGACGAGCATCCGGGGTTCCGGCGAAGAGATCACCGCGAGCTGTTTGAGTTTCATGTGGCTGTCGTAGGCGACGACATCGATGTTTTCGACAAGAGCCGGGCTGGCTTTGCCCGTGCGGATGGCGGAGAACTCTTGGGAGAGGAACTCGATGGCGCGTTCCATGCCTTCTTCGGTTTCCAGTGAAATTTCGTCCAGGTCCATAGTTTAAGAGTTGTGGTTGAAAGGGTTGTAGAGTTTTTAAGAAAGGATGGTCGGGGCGTCCGAGACGATGGTTCCGATGGGTTCGCCGAGGACGGCGCGGCGGATGTTTTCCGGGTGGTTCATGTTGAAGACGATGATGGGCATCCGGTTGTCCATGCAAAGGCTGAAAGCGGTGGAGTCCATGACTTGGAGGCGTTTTGCCAAAGCGTCGGTGAAGGAGATGCGGGAGAAGCGTTTTGCGGTGGGGTTTTTTACGGGGTCGGCCTCGTAGATGCCGTCCACTTTTGTCGCTTTGAAGATGATGTTTGCGCCGATTTCGTTTGCGCGGAGGGCGGCGGTGGTATCGGTCGAAAAGAAAGGGTTCCCGGTTCCTGCGACGAAGATGACGACCCTGCCGTGCTCTAGGTGGCGGGTGGCGCGGCGGAGGATAAAAGGTTCGGCGACATTGTGCATTTCGATGGCACTTTGGACGCGGGTGGTGACGCCGATGTCTTCGAGGACGCTCATGAGAGCCATGCCGTTGATGACGGTGGCGAGCATCCCCATGTAATCGGCGGTCGTGCGGTTCATGCCGCGGTGGCTTGCGGCAAGGCCGCGCCAGATGTTGCCGCCGCCGACGACGATGGCGAGTTCGACGCCCATGGCGTGGACTTCCTTGATTTCCGAAGCCATAGCGGAGACGATTTGGGGCGAGATGCTTTCGGGTTCATCGGAAGAACGGAGAGCTTCGCCGCTGATTTTCAAAACGATACGCTTGTAAGCCGGTTGAGAGATGGGTGCTTGAGATGGTGTCGTCATTGAGGTCGTATTTGAGCGGAAGATTTGCGCAAAGAAAAGAAGAAACATCCGGGGTTGCTTTTTTTCTCAAAGGG
>DYNR01000063.1:6549-8840 GCA_020720945.1 Chthoniobacter flavus
GAGGTTGCGGGGGCAGGCATTTTTACCGGTTTGCAAAAATCAGGCGGACTTTTTCCAAGCATTCGGGGGTATCGACACCGGGACCCGTCGGTTCGACTTGCCATGCCCTGATTTTGTAGCCTGCGTGGAGGAAGCGCAACTGCTCGAGTTTTTCCGTTCGTTCGAGCATCGGTTGGGGGAGTTTTCCGTAGTCTTCCAGCGTGGTTTTTCGGTAGGCATAAACGCCGACATGTTTGAGGTAGCGCCCTTCGCCGTCATTTTCTCTTGGGTAGGGGATTTTTGCACGGCTGAAGTAGAGGGCATCCCCGTTTGCCGCGAGGACGACTTTGACCGTGTTTGGGTTTTCCGCTTCCTCTTCGTCGATCGGGTGGCAGAGCGTCCCGATTGCGACGGCGGGATCCGCCAGCATTCCTTCGATTAAAATTTCCACATCGCCAGGGCGCACCAGAGGTTCGTCCCCTTGGAGGTTCACATAGAGGTCGGCAGGCGAGGAGAGCATGACTTCCGCGAGGCGATCCGTGCCGGAAGCGTGGTCGGGGCTTGTCATAACCACTTCTCCGCCAAAGGATTTCACGGCGAGTTCCACCCGTTCGTCGTCCGCGGCAACCAGAACTCGCCCCGCATTTTTGACGGACAAAGCCCGTTCGTAAACCTGTTGGATCATCGGTTTTCCCGCAATTTGCAGGAGGGGTTTTCCCGGAAGGCGGGAGGATGCGTAACGGGCGGGAATGACGAGAGTGACCCCGTTCATGCTTTGACGATTTGTGCGATGGTCGCGAGCTGGTTTAGGAGGGCAGGCAAATCGGCGAAGGCGAGCATATTCGAGCCGTCGCAGGGAGCTTTTTCGGGGTTCGGGTGCGCTTCCATGAACACGCCAGAAACCGAGCCAGTCGCCACGGCGGCGCGGGCTAAATGGGGGACATACTCGCGCATTCCTCCCGTGCTATCACCGAGAGCACCAGGGAGTTGCAAGGAATGGGTCGCGTCGTAAACCACGGGGCATCCCGTGCTTTGGGCCATTGCGGGCAAGCCGCGCATATCGACGACGAGGTTGCCGTAGCCGAAGCTAGTCCCCCGTTCGCAAACAAAAAAATTCTCCGGGTTTTTCCCGGCGTCTTTTGCTGCGTGGCGGGCTTTTTCCACGACATTTTTCATTTCCCACGGAGACAAAAATTGGCCTTTTTTAATGTTCGCGGGTTTGCCCGTTTTTGCCACGGCGGCGATGAAGTCCGTTTGCCTGCACAAAAAGGCGGGAGTTTGCAGGATGTCCACCACTTCTGCGACGGGGAGGCATTGTTCGGTTGCGTGGACATCTGTCAGCACGGGGACATCGAGTGTTTCGCGGATTTCTGCCAGGATTTCTAGCCCCTCTTTCATCCCGACTCCCCGGTAGCCGGAGACCGAGCTCCGGTTGGCTTTGTCGAACGAGGATTTATAGACGAAAGGGAGTCCGGCTTTTGCAAATACGGTTTTTAGTTCCGATGCCGTTTCCAGGGCAAAGGAGCGGGATTCGATGACGCAGGGACCGCAAAAGAAAAACAGCGGAGGAGGGTTGAGGAAAAAGTCGGCTACCGAAATCATAGGAGAAGCAGGGAGTTCGATTACTGCAGGGGTTCGATTTTTGGGGGAGGGCCGAGAGGGATGGTCGGCTCGATCCTTGTTTGCGAAAGTCTTTCCAAATAAGCGCGTTCCATTGCGTCGATCCTCTTGGTCAGGGTTTTGTCCGCCTTGCGCATCATTGCAAAAAGCTGGCGGTAGTATTCGCGTTTTGCCGCGCGGCTTTGCTCGTAGGTTTTCGCTTTTTCCGCCGTGGACCAAAGAGCGACGAGGCGGGGGTCTTTTTCCGTTTTTGTCAGGAGAGCTTTATAGCGGGTGGAAAGCACGCGTTCCGATTCTGCCGTCGGGACGCCGAGTGTCGCGGTGGGGGCATTTAGCGGAGGGATGTCGCCGGAGGGCAAGAGGCCTTCGTTCATGGGGAGATCGAGCAACTGCGCGTCGCCGTCCACATCGATAGGCAAAGGAATCAAATCGAGGTCGGCGGGAAGGTCGGCACCTTGTGCCCCCGCTGTGCTAGAATTGGATGCAGGCGTTTCTGGCGCTTTTGTTGTTTCTGTTTTTGTTGTGTCAGGGGTGGGGGTTGGGGTGCTTTCGTTCGGGGGAGGCAAAACATCCGAAGGAGGCACTAAATCCGTTCCGCCCAAGTCGGCAGGTTTCAATAACCCAGTGTCGTCCAATTTGTTAGAGGTTTCGGCGGCAGGTTTTTCAGCAGGTTTTGCTGGCGTTTTTTTCTT
>DYNR01000063.1:8940-10332 GCA_020720945.1 Chthoniobacter flavus
GCGGGAGTGGGCGCGGGCGTAGGTTCGGGGGTCGGTTTTTTTCCTCCTATGCCCAAAAATCCGGGGGCGGGCTGCGTAGAAATTGCGGTCGCAAGGCACGCAACGATAATGAAAATGGTTCTCCTTTTGCTGTATTTGGCGCTCTTTTCCATGATATTTTTCAAGACAAAATCCGTTCGTTCCTCTAAGCAATCACTTTTCTCCTTTCTTAGCAAGCCGTGGAATTCTCTTTTTCTTCTCAAAAACCATTTGTTTGCGATGCCGCCATTCCTGCGGAGGTGGATGCGTGGGTTCACGAGAGCGGGACGATGCTGTTTGATTTGCCGGGAGGGGGCTTTCGGCTTTGCATTTCTCCGACAAGGATCCTCCGGGGGAAGTTCCCGGATGTCGGGGAGTTGGAACTCGCTTTGGCTGAAGGGAAAACGAAGGATTTTGCCGGAGGTTTAGCGGGGGCGGTCGATTACGAGGGGAACTATAGTTTCGGTTTTTATCCCGTTTTTTACGATTGGGAGCCTTGCGGGCGACGATGGAATCGGGAGGTTCCCTCCAACCCGAAAGCGGTTTTTTCTGATTCCTCGCAACCGATTTCGTTTCAGCTATCTCCGTCCATCCCGAGGGAGCTTTTTTTAGAAAATGTCCGCAATCTCCACGAATGGATCGCTTCGGGCGACATTTACCAAGCTTGTTTGACTTATCCGTTTTGCGGAAAATTTTCGGGTGACGCCTGGTCACTCTACAAAAAATTCCGCCAGATTTCCCCGGCTCCGCACGCGTGTTTTTTTCGTGCGGACGATTTTCTTCTTCTTTCCGCGTCGCCCGAACTGCTCCTTCGGATGGACGGAAAAAATGCTGTTACTCGGCCGATCAAAGGAACCCGACCGAGTCCAAAGGGCGGAGACGACGGCGGCAGGACGGAGCGCGAGTTGCTGTCTTCGGACAAAGAGAGGGCGGAGTTGACCATGATTACCGATTTGGAGCGCAACGACTTAGGGAAAATATGCGAGTTTGGCAGCGTGTGCGTGGACGAGCTTTTGCGGGTGGAAAAATTCGCGCAAGTTTTTCATCTCGTTTCGACGATCCGAGGAAAGTTGCGGGAAGAAATTTCTCATCCGATGGCGTTGCGAGAATGTTTTCCCGGCGGGTCGATCACAGGTGCCCCCAAAAAACGAGCCATGGAAATTTTGGCAGAAATGGAAGGGGAGCCCCGAGGTTTTTATACGGGGACGATTGGGTGGTTCGGTTTTGGTGGGATATCCCAGTTCAATATTGCGATCCGGACTTTGGAAATCACGGGGGACGAAGCGCGTTACGGGACGGGGGCGGGGATCGTTGCCGACTCCGATCCGGAATCGGAATGGGAAGAGACTCTCGTCAAGTCGAAGGGCATCCTAG
>DYNR01000064.1 GCA_020720945.1 Chthoniobacter flavus
TTGGCTGGCGGGTTGGCTCTTGCCACAAACGAGAAAAGGTGGTTAGAATCCTGCCCCGTTATGCGGTGGCAGACTATTTACGAAGGGAGATGGATTTTTTTGGCGCTTTTTGCCGCCGAGGCTTTACTGTTTTTTTGGTTCCCGTGGGCGCTGGTTCTAACAACGGTTCTCGTTCTTTTTTCCGTTTGGTTTTTCAGGGATCCCGAACGCGAAATCCCCGCAGACCCCAGCGTGATCGTGTCGCCGGCAGACGGGCTAGTCACCGATGTCGAAGAAGGCGCGACCATTCCAGGAACCGGAGAAACCGGGTGGCGCGTCTCGATTTTTCTTTCGGTGTTCAGCGTGCATGTGAACCGCGCACCCGTGGCAGGAGAAATCCTTTCGACCGATTACCAGCGGGGGCTATTTTTGGATGCGAGAGACCCGGATGCACACCGAAAAAACGAGTCGCTGACATGGGTTTTTTTGGCGCAAGAGCATGGGTATAAAGTGGTTGTGCGGCAAATTACGGGGGCGATCGCGCGGAGGATCGTCGCGTGGTCAAAGGTGGGAGACCGCGTGGAAAAAGGCTTCCGCTTTGGCATGATCCGCTTCGGCTCGCGGACGGATTTGTTTTTGCCCCCGCATGTTGAAATTTGCGTGAAACCTGGGGACAAGGTGGCGGGCGGAAGCACGGAAATGGCGAAGTGGAAATTCTAGTTTTCAGGCATGAGCGATAACGACCCCAAGATTTATTTGTTGCCGAATTTGATGACCGCAGGAAACCTGTTCTGCGGGTTTGCTGCCGTTTTTAAAATCATCGAAGCCACGCTGATCACGGCGGCGGGCGGGACGCCGGGGACGGAGTATCACCAGGCCATCGCGTTCATGTTGGGCGCTTGCGTTTTCGATTTGCTGGACGGGAGACTCGCCCGGCTCGGAGGACACGAAAGCCCGTTCGGAAGGGAGTTCGATTCTCTGGCCGATGTGATTTCTTTTGGGATGGCTCCCGCTCTTTTGGTCTATCAGATTGTGCTCGCGGACTTCGATAAAGTCGGGTGGGTGATCGCTTTCATTTACCTTTTGTGCGGAGCGATGCGGCTAGCGCGATTCAACTGCGTGGCGGCGGAAAACAAAGAAAAGCCGGAAAAAGATTTTCAGGGGTTCCCGATTCCGGCGGCGGCAGGGCTAATCGCTTCTTTGACGCTTTTCATGCTGTGGGTCAACGCCGGAGAACGCCCGTTGGGTTACTGGAAATATGTGCTTCCTCCCTTGTTGCTCTTTCTCTCGTTCATGATGTTCAGCAAAGTGCGATACCCGAGTTTTAAGTCCGTCAACTGGAAGACGAAACGCTCGATCCCCCGCTTTTTTGGAATCATTTTGCTTCTGGTGTTTTGCGCGTTGAACTACGAGTGGATGCCTGCATTGCTCTTCGTCCTTTTTTTGATTTACGGCTTTGCGCGACCCTATCTTTCCAAGGATTGGCGGAGAGAAATCGAAGTCGCGGAGGACCCGCTGGATTTTCCAGAAAGCAAAGAATCTGGGGACGACAAGCTGTTGCCGCCCTCTTCTTGAACTCGCCCGCCCCTTCCGCACCGGAAAGGAATCCGCTTGGGTTTTTATCCAGAAAACCCTTGGTATCCAACAGGATCTAACTCGACCCTCCCAAACCCGAGCAGTTTTAGTTTTTCGCAAACCGCGGTTCCGACCGCCGCCAATTCCTTTGTTTCATCGGAACCGACGAGCACTTTTGCTGCGGGGCCAGCATCGCTTTCCGCATGGCGGACACGGACAACCCGAAAGCCGTAGGAACGGACGATTTCTTCCGCTTTTTCGATTCTCTCCAACGCGGTTTTCGTGACTCTCGTCCCGAAAGGAATCCGCGAACTCAAGCATGGCTGCGCCGGGAGTTCGGCAGAAGAGAGCCCGAAACGAACGGCCAGTGCGCGGACTTCTTTTTTTGTGATGCCTGCCATCCGGAGAGGTGCCAAAACGGAAAACTCTTGCGCCGCCAAGTGGCCGGGGCGATCCACCGCCAAGTCGTCCGCATTTTCTCCGTAAGCGATGGAAGCAAAGCCTTCGCTTTTCGCAAGTTTTTCGAGTTTAGAAAAAAGCTCTTTCTTGCAAAAGTAGCAACGGTTGGGGGGATTCGATGCGTAGTCGGAAATTTCGAGTTCCCCGGTCGGGAGGACACGGGTTTTTGCACCGATGTCTTGCGCCTGCCGGAGCGCGTTTTCCAGCGATTTGCGGGGCAAGCTCGGGCTATCGGCGATGGCCGCTTCGACACGGACATCACCCGCTTCGATGGCGATGGCGAGGAGCGTGGAGCTGTCCACCCCGCCCGAATACGCGACGAGAACGGGAGCGGCATTTCGCAATATCTCTTTTGCTGCCAAGAGTTTCTCTTCGAGCGTCATACGGACAAACGCCCGAGAAGGTCGGGCGGAGAAAGGAGCAAACCGACAAAAAAATCACCGAAGTCCGCGTAGGTCGCGCTGGCGGGATCAAAGCGCATTTCATACACGATCGCCTTGAGGTCTGCCGGGTTTTTTGCCAGCAAAGTCACGCCCCATTCGCCCGAGTCCAGCCCCGTGGAACCGGTGACCAACTGCAAAACCCGCCCCGCATAATTCCGTCCGACGCGAGCGTGCCCGAGCATGAGTTCCTGGCGTTTTTCAAAAGGAAGGGAATACCAGTTCTGCTCAAGATTTCGCCGCTTGCTCATCGGGTAAAAGCAAAGGACCGGCCATTCCGGCAAGAGGGGGTAGAGGCGGTGATGGGCGTATTGGGCCATCCTTTCGCGGAAGGCGGCGAGTTTTTCGGAAAAAATGGGCGAGTCTGACGAGAGACCTTCCTCGGCGCAAAGAGTCTTGGCATACTGCTCTTCGGTCGTCGTGTATTCGCTGAGTTCCGTGATGGAATACCAGCTAAAAACCGGGGTAGCAACGCCGGGGCCAAGGGTGCGCGGAAGCCGTTTTGCTGCGGCATCAGCAGCGTGCAAGTCGCTGCAAATCAACAAAAAACCCCAATCCGCTTTATGCGAAACCACGCTGAAAAGAAGGAGCTGCGTTTCGGGGGCAGAACGGATTTCTTCGACGGCGGAAAAAAAGTTTTCCCGTGCCGCCTCGCGTTCTCGCGCCGTGAGCGAAGCCAGTTGGGCATCGTCGTTTTGAAAAAACGCGTGCAAGACATGGCGGCCTTCGGGCAACCGGAGCGGCCTGGAGAGGCTTGTCGGTTCTTGCGGGTCTGCGGAATGCCCCCCCCTGCCTGGATGCGCTGTTTTTTTTCCGTGTTCCATGCCGCGGTTATGCCCCAATCCCAAAGAAAAAACAATTGCTTTTCTGCCCGCTTCAACTAGAGTCGGTGCGTCGTTTCCCCTCGGACATAACACCAACAAACACAATTCCTATGGCAGACTCATCCAACAAATATCCTATCAACGCGGCCGGAGCTTATTATGTCGATGACCAGTGCATCGATTGCGACCTTTGTCGCGAAACGGCTCCCGCAAATTTCGAGCGCAACGACGAAGGCGGGCACTCTTATGTTTCCAAGCAACCGGCAAACGACGAAGAAAAAGCATTGTGCGAAGAAGCACTGCAAGGATGCCCCGTCGAAGCCATCGGCAACGACGGCTAGTTTTCGCCATTTCGCCGCCGGTTCACCCTCCCCGTTTTTTTTCGGAGGAACAGGGAAGAAGGTGCAGGCGGTTCCGTTTTTCGGAAAGGGCAGGGTGCCTCCGGGTTTCCCTGCCCTCTTTTTTCCAAAAGGACGCAAAAAGAAAAAGCCTGTGGATTCAGACGGTCGCAAGTTGTTTTTCAAAAATTGCAGGAGCCGCTTGCTCGAAGAGTGGCGCGGGCTCCCGCAAGATGCCCTGCGCCCGGACCGCGCAGCGCAGATCGGGCCAACCGTGCAGGCTCTCCTCGCCGGGCTAGGATTGGAAGATCGCCTTGATGATCAAGAGATTGCAGCGGCTTGGAAAGATGTCGTGGGAGAGTTTCTCGCGACCCATTCGGCACCCGTCGGGCTAAAGGACGGGACGCTGATCGTCCGCGTTTTGCAACCGACCGTCCGCTACGAGCTAGACAGGGTCTGGAAAAAGAAAATTCTGGATTCGCTGCAAGAGCGGTTCAGCAAAACAAAAATACGGGACTTGCGCTTCCAGCTTTAACCAAAACTTTTCCCAAAAATGCAAAATCAAACGATGAACCAACCCCCGCCCCTTCCCGCCACACAACCCGGCAATCCCATCGCGTTGACGCTCCCGCAACTCCCCCCTGGCGAAGATGCCGCACCACCCGTGCCGCCAAGCTGGAAAGACGAGATGGGCAAAGAAACCGACGAACTGCTGGAGTGCCTTGTTTTTCTGGGCGAGCATTACGGCAAGACAGTCAACCCGGAAGGCGCAAAAGCGGGGCTGCCATTGGATGGCCCGATGCTCACGCCAAAACTGTTTCCGGAGGCCGCAAAAAAAGCGGGCTTCCTCGCCGGTGTCGCCAAACGGAACCCTTCGCAAATCCCGTCCCCGCTTTTGCCCTGCATCTTGCTGCTCAAAGACCGCAAGGCCTGCGTGCTTTTTTCGCGCCACAAGCACAAGCGGAAACTGTGGGCGCGCGTCCGTTTCCCTGGATGGGAAGGGACGGAAGAGATGCTTCTTTCCGAGCTGGATGCCGCCAGCGACGGCTTCGTGATTTACCTAAAACCCGAAGACTCGCCCTCGTTTCACACGGTGGACGAATACGCGCCGCAACCGAAAAAACATTCCCGTTTCTGGTTCTGGAAAACACTGGCGCGCTTCCACTTCGCCTACGCCCATGTCTTGCTCGCCGCAGTTTTCGTCAACATTTTCGCGCTGACCTCATCGCTCTACGCCATGATCATCTACGACCGCGTGATTCCCAACCAGGCGGTGGAAACTCTCTGGACTCTGGCGGGCGGGGTTTTGGCGGTCTATTTTTTCGATTTTTTGCTGAAGACAGTCCGGGGGCGACTCATCGATACGGCGGGAAAACACGCGGACTTGCTGGTCGCCAGCGATTTGTATAACCACTTGCTAGGGTTGCAGATGGACAAAAAACCGGCATCGGCGGGAGCGACTGCCAGCCAGCTCCGCAGCTACGAAACGGTGCGGGAATTTTTTTCTTCGCTGACGCTGGTGACGCTGGTGGATATGCCGTTTTTCTTTTTGTTTGCGGGGATGGTGTTTTGGATCGGGGGCCCGTGGGTCGCGCTGCCGAGCGTGGCGGCGGGCCTGGGCATCCTCCTCCTTTCCCTCGTCGTTTACTTGCCCATCCGCACCGCCGCACGGACCACGCAGGAAGGTGCTTCGCGGCGCCACTCGCTGATGATCGAAACGATCGCGGGAATGGAAACGGTGAAAGCACTGCGGGCGGAAGGGATTTTGCGGCGAAAAATGGAAGCCCTGCTGGCAGGGGGTGCCGCATCCGAATTGCGCTCGAAGAAATGGAACTCGTTCGCCATCAATGCGACGGGGCTACTGACCTCGGCGGCGCAAGTCAGCACGGTCGTCCTCGCGTCGTTCCAAGTCTGGAAAGGTGAAATGACCCTCGGGGGAATGATCGCCGTTTCCATTTTGACGGGCCGGGGTCTCGCGCCCTGGAGTGCCGCGTCCTCGTTGCTGTCCCGCTTGCACCAAACGGTCGTCGCTCTTGGCGAACTCAATGCGTTCAAAGCACTTCCGCAAGAACGAGACATCACCCGGCAGTTCCTCGCAAAAAAACAAGCCGAGCCATCGGTCATCTTCGAGCAAGTCGTCCACCAGTATCCGGGCGCCCCGCAACCTGCGCTCCGGGGGGTTTCGTGCGAAATCCGCGCGGGAGAAAGGGTGGCGATTTTGGGAAGAAACGGGGTGGGAAAAACGACTTTCCAGCGCTTGGCTCTCGGGGTGTATCTGCCGGCGGAAGGGCGGGTTTTAGTCGGGGGGATGGACACCCGCCACTGGGACCCCGCCGACTTGCGGGGAATCATCGGCTATGTCGGCCAAGACCCGTTTTTGTTTTCTGGCAGCTTGCGAGAAAACATTCTTCTCGGTGCGCCGCATTCCAAACCCGACGCGATTTTGGAGGCCGTCCGTTTTGCTGGCATCGACCGCTGGGCGCTCGCGCACCCGATGGGCTTCGATATGCCGGTGGGCGAACGGGGCGAAATGCTTTCCGGCGGACAAAGGCAATCCGTCGTCATCGCGCGCACGCTCCTTTCCCGCCCGCAAATCCTGCTCCTCGATGAGCCGACGGCATCGCTGGACTCCAACAGCGAGCGGGAGCTGATCGAGTGCTTTTACAACTACTTGCGAGACGGAAGCAAAACGATGATTCTGACGACCCACAAGCCCGCCCTGCTACGCCTGGTAGAACGCGTCCTCGTGATGGAACAAGGCGTTGTCGTGATGGACGGACCGCGGGACGAAATCCTCCAAAAACTACAAACGGCACCAGGACAACCTAAGAACGGAGGAAAAGGGATATGAAAACAGAAAAAAAAACCCACCGCGGACCGAAAAAAGTCTCCGAAGCCGAACTGGAATTTGCTGCGGATTGCCGCGCCGCTTTGCTTTCGACAAGGATGCCAAAAACCTACGCGGTCATCTACATCACCATCGCCTTTCTCGTCGCTTTCTTGTTTTGGGCCTCCTTCACCAAGCTGGACGAAGTCGCAAAATGCGAAGGCAAAATCGTCCCGACCACCTCTGTCCATGTCGTCCAAAACCTCGAAGGGGGCATCATCGAAGAAATCCATGTCCGCGAAGGCGACATCGTCAACAAAGATCAAATCTTGCTCAAACTCAACGACATCATGCTTGCGGCAAGCAACAACGAAACGAAGGCGCGGCGCGATTCGCTGGTCAAAACCATCGACCTGATGAATAAAGAAATCGCCATCACCGAACCGCTGGAAACGCAGGGCGTTGTCTCCAAAGTCGAAATCCTCCGTTTGCAGAGGCAGTTATTTGAAATGACGGGAGAACTGGAACGGCTGAACGAAGCCCTTTACGGGTCGGACGACCGGGTGGCGAGGGCGATCATCCGGGCTCCGACTTATGGCGCGGTAAGCCGCCTCGCATTCAAAACCGTCGGTGCCGTAGTGCGCCCAGGGGAAATCATCATGGAGGTGGTCCCCCTGGATGACTCGCTTTTGATCGAAGCAAAAATCCGCCCGACGGACATCGGCTTCATCCATCTAGGACAAAAAGCGACGGTCAAAATCACGGCTTACGATTTTTCGATTTACGGGGGTTTGGAAGGAGAAGTCGAAAACATCAGCCCCAACACGATTACGACAGACAAAGGGGAAAGCTTTTATGTCGCGTGGATCCGCACCCAAAAGAGCACTTTGGACCGCGACGGACAATCGCATCCGCTCATCCCAGGAATGCAAACGGAAGTCGATATCCTGACGGGGCATCGAACGGTTTTGCAATACTTGCTCAAACCCATTTTGCGCGCAAAAGAAAGCGCCTTCCGCGAACGGTAAAACGAAAACTCGCAAAGCAAAGCTATGTCGGACAAAAAAACCATCCTTTCCATCCTGGAATCCGTCGCCCGCCTTTTGGAACTGAAAGGCGAAAACCCTTTCAAAATAAGGGCTTACGGCGAAGCGATCCGCGTCGTAGAAACTGCGCCTCTTTCCATGCAAGAGCTTTCGGATGCGGGGCGGTTAATGGAAATCGATGGCATCGGAAAAGCGTTGGCGGAAAAAATTGCGGAGATCGCGAGCACGGGCAAACTGGAATTTTACGAGAAACTCCGAGAGGAATTTCCCGGAAGCGTTTTGGAATTGTTTGAAATACCGGGCCTCGGCGGAAAAAAAATCAAAGCTCTTTACGGGCAGTTAAAAATCGCGTCGGTAGCCGAACTGGAATCGGCGTGCGAAGATGGCAGGGTCGCCGATCTGGCTGGCTTCGGTGAAAAAACGGCGAAGAATTTGTTGGCGGCGATTGCGCTCCGCTCGAAATACAGCGGCTTTTACCGCTACGGAGAAGTCGCGGGGTTGGCGGAATTTTTGCTGGAAGATTTGCGTTCGTGCGAAGCCGTTTTGTTCGCCCAAATCGCGGGCAGTTTCCGCCGCCGCAAGGAGGTCGTGCACGATTTGGACATCATCGCCGCAACGCGGGCACCGTCCGCCACGATCGATTTTTTTTCTTCCTTGCCCATCGTCCAACAAATCTTGGCAAAGGGAGAAACCAAATCGAGCGTGATATTGAAAAACGGGATGCAATGCGATTTGCGCGCCGTTTCCCCCGAGGAGTATCCCTTTGCGCTGAGCTACTTTACGGGAAGCAAGGAGCACAATGTCCACCTGCGCGGGCTATTTCAAGAAAAGGGTTGGTCCCTCAACGAATACAGGATTTCTCGGGTGGAAGGAAAAGGGGGGGCAGAGAATCCACCGGAAGTCCGCGAAGAGGCAGACCTTTACCGGGCTCTCGGGCTGGAATACATCGAACCGGAATTGCGGGAAAACTTGGGGGAGTTTGCTGCGGCGAAAGAAAAAAACCTTCCCCGCCTGCTCGATGTTTTCCAACTGCGGGGAGTCTTTCATGTCCACACGACCGACAGCGACGGGTTGAATTCGCTGGAAGAAATGGTGGCTGCCGCCGAAGAATTGGGGCTGGAATACATCGGGATTTCCGACCACAGCAAAAGCTCCGTCCAGGCGAACGGGTTGAGCGAAGAACGCCTGCGGGAACAAATGCGGAGAGTGCGGGAAATCAACGAAAAATACACCGGAAGCATCCGCGTTTTTTCGGGGGTGGAATGCGATATACTCAAAGACGGGGCACTGGATTATCCCGACGACTTGCTCGCGGAACTTGATTTTGTCGTCGCGTCCGTCCACTCGTCGTTTTCGATGCAAGAAGCAGCAATGACCGCCCGCGTGATCCGTGCGATGGAAAACCCCTATGTCACGATGCTCGGGCATCCCACGGGTAGGCTCTTGCTTTCGAGGGAGGGATACCCCATCGACATCCAAGCCGTTTTGGAAGCGGCGGCACGCACCCGGACAATCGTGGAATTAAATGCGAACCCGGCGCGTTGCGACTTGGATTGGCGGTGGTGGCCTACAGCAAAAAAACTCGGAGTCCGCTGCGCCATCAACCCGGATGCCCATTGCGTGGAAGGGTTGCGCGACCTCTATTTTGGCGTGGGAATCGCCCGGAAAGGGTGGCTGGAAAAAGCCGATGTCGTCAACTCTCTCTCCGAGAAGAAAGTGGTTGATGCGCTGCGGGTTAAGAGGGGATAACCCGAAACAGGAGGTAAAGGAAAAACAGCAGGATGACGGTAAGAACCAAAAACTGGATCAGACCTTGGTTGGATTCTTTGCGCCGCTGTCTCCGCAACTCCGTCTTGCCCCTTTTTGATGGCGCTCTTTCTGCCCCCATCCCACCAAACCCACCAAATTCATCGGCGGTGGCGGCGACATTGAGTTCTACGATCCTTTTCGAAGGGGCTCCTTTTTTGGCAGCACCTGCCTTCTTAGGGAAAACTTTAATCTGCTCCTCAAGCTCTTGTTCTTTTTTCTTCAGGCGCGCTTGCTCTTTTTCCAAATCATCGATTTCTGGTCGGCGCGCAGTCGGTTTCCGCGGGACTTTTCGTGTTGGTTTTTGGCGCAGCATGGCAGAAACAAAAGCGGAAGGTTACTTTGCGGCGAGAAGCGACCAGACCCAAAGAATCAAACCGAACGCGGCGAGGATTTGCAAAGGGAGGGTAAAAGCAAATCCGCTTTTGAGCCAATAGGCAAAATCTTTGGTTTCGTATTCCTGCTCGTATTCTTCTCCGTCCTCCAAATCGGATGCGGCGGGAAGCTCAAACGAAAGCCGGGCTTTGGCTTTGTTGTATTCCGTCCTCGCTTCATCAATGGCGGCTTGGGAGTGCCCTAGCTCTTTCCCCAATTCGGAAGAAGACCAAGAACGGGGATGGATGCTTTCTAAAACGGACAAGTGGTCGGCAAAATCCTTGTTGACGATTTTCAGGTGTTCGAGGCGTTGCAGGGCATCTTCCATTTCTCTTTCGATGAGGGGCAATGCGTTCGACAGTTTCCCGACCAGCTCGTTTTTCCCTTCTTCAATCGCATCTTGACGGCGGCCAAGCTCCTCCAAGCGAAGTTTTTCCTTTTCGATTTGGTCTTGCTTGCGGCGCAGTTCGTCTTGCTTGCGGCGCAGTTCGTCCATCTCCGCCTTTGTGCGCCGGACTTGGTCCTCCAATTCTTCGGTGCCATGCGACGGCTGCAAGTCGAGGTAATCGTCCTCCATCAATTCGCGCTTAGATTCTAGTGCCATAAGGTTTTATCTGGATTATCGTTTT